>JAQGMU010000421.1 GCA_028292195.1 Ramlibacter sp.
CGAGCGCCCTCCACACCTCCAACATCACTTCGCTGCCGCTGCTGGCGCGCGGCAAGGTCCGCGACAACTATGCCGTCGGCACCGACCGCATCCTGATGGTCGCGAGCGACCGGCTGTCGGCCTTCGACGTGATCATGGGCGAGCCGATTCCGGGCAAGGGAGAGATCCTGACCAGGATGGCGCTGTTCTGGTTCGCGCGCCTGGGCCACGTCTGCCCGAACCACCTGACCGGCGAGCCGCCCGAAAGCGTGGTGACGGCGGCCGAGGCGCCGCAGGTGAAGGGCCGGGCCATGCTGGTGCAGCGGCTGCGGCCGATTCCGGTGGAAGCGGTGGTGCGCGGCTACCTGGCCGGCAGCGGCTGGAAGGAGTACCAGGCATCGCGCTCGGTCTGCGGCGTGCCCCTGCCCGCGGGCCTGAAGAACGCCAGCAAGCTGCCGGCGCCCATCTTCACGCCGGCGGCCAAGGCCACCAGCGGCCACGACGAGAACATCAGCTACGACCGCGTCGTTGAAATGATCGGCCCGCAGCTGGCGGAGCAGATCCGTGCCATCAGCATCCGCATCTACCAGGAGGCGGCCGACTTCGCGCTGACCAGGGGGCTGATCATCGCGGACACCAAGTTCGAGTTCGGCCTCGACCCGCAGGACAAGCTGGTGCTGATGGACGAAGTGCTGACGCCCGACTCCTCGCGCTACTGGCCGGTGGAAGGCTACGAAGCTGCGTTCAAGGCGGGCGCCAATCCCCCGAGCTACGACAAGCAGTTCGTGCGCGACTGGCTGGAGCAGGTCAAGATCGACGGCAAGCCCTGGGACAAGACGCCGCCGGCGCCGCACCTGCCGCAGGAAGTGATCGCCAGGACCGCGGCCAAGTACCGTGAAGCGCTGGATCGGCTGATCGGCTGAGCTTGCGCGCGGCGTATGCTGGCAGCGACCTTGCAAGGAGTCGCCGTCATGAACGCCTTCCGTTGTTCCCTGGCCGCCGCGCTGGCCGCGGCCGTCTTTCCGCTCTCCGCTTTGGCCCAGGCCGACACTGGCCAGTGCATCGTCGCTGGCCGCCTGGACGGCGTGCAGTGGGCGCCCAGATTCACCGGCGTGCAGTTGCTGGGCGCGCAGGGCAAGGTGGTGGCGAGCGCCGACAAGAAGATCGTCTCGGGCGTGAGGCAGGTGAAGCTGGCGCGGCCGGCGCTGCTTTCGCGCTGCGATGGCGACCAGCCGCTGTTCAACGCCGATGGCGAACCCGCGGGCAAAAAGGAGCCGGTGCCAAGGCTGGCGGCCGGCGTGTTCGACGTCGAGGCGGTGGCTTACCCGAAGCTGCGCACCGGCGGGGAGCTGGTGGAGTTGCGGGTGCGGGTGCCGGCGGACAAGGTCACCGTGTCGAGCCGGTGACACGGTGGGGTCGCTCCGCGAACCCACCCTACACGCGGTTCGTACGGCGGGTTCGGTTCGTAGGGCGGGTTCGCGCGCGACCCCACCATGCGGCAATCAACTCAACACAACGCTCGACAGCGTCGCCGATACGTCGCCACCGTCGGATCGTCCGGCGGAATCTGGCCGTCGGCGACCTTCACTTTCGGCGGCTCGATCAGCTCCAGGATCGCGATATAGGTCTTGCGCGCCAGGTCCTCGTTCCAGGACTTGTCGCGCATCAGGATCTCCAGCAGTTCGTCCATCGCGGCGGTCCACTGTTGCCGGGCGATCAGCCCGCGCGCCTTGTCGAAGCGCGCCTGGAAGTCACGCTTGTTGGCGGCGATCTTCGCGTCGAGGTCCGCAGCGGGCCTGGCCGCCAATGCGTCCAGCCAGCGCGCCAGCGCATCGACCTTGCGCGAGCCGGCGGCCTTGCCGGCCATCGGCTCGAAGGCGCGGCGGGCCTCCTCTTCCCGGCCGCCCAGCAACAGCGCCTTGACGTAGTCGAAACGGGCCTCGTCGTCGGCGGGATCGGTGGCCACGGCATGCTGCAGCATTTCGAGCCGCCCGGCCGCGTCCAGCACCGGCGGCTCTTCGGCGACTTCCTCTTCCTCCTCCTCCAGCGCCTGCACGTGCTTGTCGAGGAACTCGCGCACCTTGCCTTCGGGCAGCGCACCCATGAAGCCGTCCACCGGCTGGCCGTTCTTCAGCAGGACCACGGTGGGGATGCTCTTGATGCCGAAAGCTCCCGCCAGCTGCTGCTCCTCGTCGGAGTTGATCTTCACCAGCTTGAAGCCGCCGCCATAGGCGGTTTCCAGTTTTTCCAGGATCGGGCCGATCGCCTTGCAGGGGCCGCACCAGGGGGCCCAGAAGTCCACCAGCACGGGCTGGCCCATGGAGGCGGCGATCACCTCCTGCTCGAAGTTCTCCAGCGTGACGTCGATCATTCCGGTTGCTCTTTGTTCAATTCGTAAAATGGGGCGATGAATACAGTGTCCATCGGCGTCGTCATGGGTTCCAGCAGTGACTGGGACACCCTGCAGCACGCGGTCCAGATTCTCCAGGAATTCGGGATCGCGCATGAGGCCAGGGTGGTTTCCGCCCACCGCATGCCAGACGACATGTTCGCCTATGCCGAGGCGGCGGCCGGCCGCGGGCTGAAGGCGATCATCGCCGGGGCCGGCGGCGCGGCCCACCTGCCGGGCATGCTGGCCGCCAAGACCACGGTCCCGGTGCTGGGCGTGCCGGTGGCCAGCCGCCACCTCAAGGGCATCGATTCCCTGTACAGCATCGTGCAGATGCCCAGGGGCATCCCGGTCGCCACCTTTGCCATCGGCGCCGCCGGCGCGGCCAACGCGGCCCTGTTCGCGGTCGCCTTGCTGGCCAACGAGGACCCTGCCCTGCGCGCCCAGCTGGAGGCCTTCCGCGCCCGCCAGACCGCGGCGGCGCGGGCGATGGAGCTGCCGCCCAGGGCGGGCGCATGACGGTGCTGCTGCCGGGCGCGACCCTGGGGGTGATGGGGGGCGGCCAGCTGGGCCGCATGTTCGTGCACGCCGCCCAGGCCATGGGCTACTTCACGGCGGTGCTGGACCCTGACCCCGACAGCCCCGCCGGCCGGGTGAGCCACTACCACGTGCAGGGCGACTACCTCGACGAGATCGCCCTGGCCACGCTGTGGGGCCACAGCGACGCCATCACCACCGAATTCGAGAACGTCCCGGCCCAGGCGCTGGCGCGGCTGGCGGAACACCGATTCGTCGCGCCGGGCGCAGCCGCCGTCGCCATCGCCCAGGACCGCGCCCTGGAAAAGGCGCATTTCACGCGTTGTGGCGTGCCCTGCGCGCCGAACACCGTCATCGCGACCGAGGACGAGCTTGCGCACGTGGCGGACGACCTGCTGCCCGGCATCCTGAAGACGGCGCGCCTGGGTTACGACGGCAAGGGCCAGCTGCGTGTCGCCACCCGTGCCGGGCTGCGCAGCGCCTGGGACAGCCTGCAGCGCGTGCCTTGCGTGCTGGAGAAGATGCTGCCGCTGGCCTTTGAATGCTCGGTGCTGGTGGCGCGCGGCGCCGACGGCGCCATGGTGAACCTGCCGGTGCAGCGCAACCTGCACCGCGACGGCATCCTGGCCGTGACCGAGGTGTTCGACGGCTGCGTGGCGCCCCTGCAGGCGCAGCAGGCGGTCGCCGCGACCCGCGCCATCGCCGAAGGCCTGGGCTACGTCGGCGTGCTGTGCGTCGAGTTCTTCGGCCTGGCCGACGGCTCGCTGGTGGTCAACGAAATGGCGCCGCGCCCGCACAACAGCGGCCACTGGAGTCTCGACGCATCCGACGTCTCGCAGTTCGAGCTGCAGGTGCGCACGCTGGCCGGGCTGCCGCTCACCCAGCCGCGCCAGCACAGCCCGGCCTTCATGCTCAACCTGCTGGGCGACCTGTGGTTCACCCGCGGCGGGAGCGAAACCACGCCCGACTGGGCCGCGGTGCTGGCGCTGCCCGGCACCCACTTGCACCTGTACGGCAAGCTCAACGCCCGCCCCGGCCGCAAGATGGGCCACCTGACGGTGACCGGCGCCAGCGTGGACGCCGCCCGCGCCACCGCCTCGCAGGCCGCGGCCCTGCTGGGATTGCCGGCGTCCTGGCCATGATCCTCGACGGCCAGGATCCCGGCGCGATCACGCAGGCGGCCCAGGTGCTGGCGGCCGGCGGCCTGGTCGCCTTTCCCACCGAAACCGTCTACGGCCTAGGCGCCAACGCGTCGGACGAACAGGCCGTGGCCGGCATCTTCGCCGCCAAGGGTCGCCCCAGCGACCACCCGCTGATCGTCCACGTGGCCGACGCGGCGGCGGCGGAGCACTTCGCGGCACAGGTGCCGCCGGTGGCGCGGCGCCTGATGCAGGCGTTCTGGCCGGGCCCGCTGACCCTGATCCTGCCGCGCCGGCCGGAAGTCGGCGCCGCCGCCGCCGGCGGCCAGGACAGCATCGGCCTGCGCTGCCCGGCGCATCCGGTGGCCCATGCCCTGCTGCTGGCCTGCACCCGGGCCAGCCCGCCGGTGCACGGCGTGGCCGGGCCCAGCGCCAACCGCTTCGGCCGGGTCAGCCCCACCACCGCGCAGCATGTGGCTTCCGAATTCAGCCCCGAGCTGCTGGTGCTCGATGGCGGCGCCACGCCGGTCGGCATCGAATCCGCCATCGTCGACTGCACGCGCGGGCTGCCGGTGCTGCTGCGCCCGGGCACGCTGACCCGCGAGCAGATCGAGGCGGCCTGCGGCGAACGGGTGCGGCTGCCGGAGGAGGTTCCGGGCGCCGCTCCGCGCGCCTCCGGCACGCTGGAGTCGCACTACGCGCCGGACGCCAAGGTGCGCCTGATGGATGGCCGCAGCCTGCAGACCGCGCTGAACCTGCTGGGCCCCGATGCCAAGGCGATCGCCGTCTACGCCCGCACCGCGCTGCGCGGCGGCACCGCCCACATGCGCCGGATGCCGGACGATCCGGCCGAAACTGCACGCCAGTTGTTCGCCGTGCTGCGCGATTTCGACGCCGCCGGCGTCAAGCTCATCTGGGTGGAAGCGCCGCCGGACACGCCGGAGTGGGCCGGCGTGCGGGACCGGCTGCAGCGCGCCGCCGCCGGCTGAGGTTGCCGGTTACCGGCCCTTTACCCGCCCTCGTTAAACTCGCGGTTTCGCTCCGGAGAGTAGATCCATGGCTTCCAAGTTGTTGCGCCGCGCCCTGCTATTGGCGGTCGGTGCCTCGGCCCTCGTGCTGGCCGCGTGCGGCGGCGGCACCGTCGCATCCCAATTCGCGCCCGCCCGGGTGGTCGCCTTCGGCGACGGCATGGCCGACCTCGGCCAGAACGGCAAGCGCTACACCATCAATGACGGCTCGGTGGGTAACTGGACGGAAGTCATCTCGCTCGGCTACGTGAAGAACATTTCGGCCTCGGCGTCCGGTGGCCTGTCGTACGCCACCGGCAACGCCCGCGTCGTGCTCAAGCCCGATGCCGCCGGCAACGCCGCCACCCCCACGGTGGCGGAGCAGATCGACACCTTCCTGGCCGCCAACACGCCGACCGCCACCGACCTGGTGCTGATCAACGCCGGCATCTCCGACGTGATCGTGCAGGGCAAGGCAGTGATCGACGGCACCCAGACCCAGGACGCCGCCGTCGCCGCGGTGGAGCAGGCCGGCCGCGACCTGGCGGCCCAGGTGCGCCGCGTGGTCAATGCCGGCGCCACCCACGTGGTGGTGGTCGGCGCCTACAACCTGGGCCGCTCGGTCTGGGCCAAGGAGACCTCGCAGGCCGACCTGTTGCAGACGCTGTCCGGCCGCTTCAACGACCAGATGCTGGTGACGATCGTCGACCTGGGCGCCAAGGTGCTGTACGTCGACTCGGCGCTGTACTACAACCTGGTGACCTCCTCGCCCGCCAGCTACAGCATTTCGGAAGTCATGGCCTATGCCTGCACGTCGGTGGACCCCGGCCCGGGCATCGGCACCGGCACCGGCCAGGTCAACTCCAACCTGTGCACCACGGACACGCTGCTCAGCGGGATCGACCGTAGCACCTACCTGTTCGCCGACCGCATCTACCCGACGCCGCGCGGCCAGCAGCTGTTCGGCGACTACGCCACCAACCGCATCCACGACCGCTGGTGAAGCGCCGGCGCGCCGGCGTGAAGGCCGCCCCCGGGCGGCCTTTTTCACGCCCGCCGATACCGCAGCTTCATCCCCAGGATCGTCGCCGCCAGCGTCAAGGTGATCGCATTGGCGATGACGATCGGCCAGGCGCCGAGCATCAACCCGTACAGCAGCCAGAGCGTCACGCCCAGCGTGAACACGCTGTACATGCCCAGCGACACGCCGCGCACGTCGTGGGTGCGGAAGGTCAGCCAGGCCTGCGGAATGAAGCTGCAGGTGGTGAAGGCGGCGGCGAGATAGCCGACCAGTTCGGTAGCAGGCAGGGGCATGGGTTCAGGGTTGGCGGGCCGCCCATTCGATCAACGCCTGCACGGCGGGCCGGACCGTGGAGGCTTTCGGATGGTTGGCGATGGCCACCAGGATGTAGCGGCGGCCCTGGGCGCCGTGGACGTAACCGGCATAGGCCGAGACGTCGTTCAGGCTGCCGGTCTTCAGGTGCGCCATGCCGACGTTCTGCCGCACCCGCCGCAGCGTGCCGTCCAGCCCCAGCGCCGGCAGCGAGGCGACGAAGTCCGGCATCAGCGGCGACGCCCAGGCGGCCTGCAGCAGCTGGCCGAGCTGGCGGGCGGTGATGCTCTCGCCGCGCGACAGGCCGGCGCCGTTCTCGGTGACGGGCGGCTCGCCGCCGAAGCGCTCGCGCCACCAGGCCCGCAACACTTCGCGCGAGCCCTCCCAGGTGCCGCTGCCGCGCTCGCGCAGGCTGAGCGTCAGGAACAGCTGCTGCGCCATCACGTTGTTGCTGTACTTGTTGATGTCGCGGATCACTTCGGCCAGCGGCGGCGAACTCCATTCGAAGGCCGGCTTCAGCCCCGCCGGCACGCGGCCGTCGCGCACCTGGCCGGTGAGTTCGCCACCGATCTCGCGCCACAGCGCCGCGACCGCGCGCGCTGCGTAGCTGGCCGGGTCGGGGTAGGCGACCAGCCAGGTCTTCTCGCCGCAGGCGGCCGGGAAGCTGCCGGCAAAGCGGATCTGCAGCGCGTTGGAGAAATCGGGGCGCAGGGCCAGCGGCCAGTCGCCGCAGTCGCCGCGCGCGAGCGGCACGGCCTGCGGCCACTGGACGCCGGCCAGGGTCGGCTCGGTGCGGATGCGGGCCTGGTTGGCCTGTGGCGTGATCGTCACCACCACCGTCTTGAAGTTCACCAGCAAGGCGTCGGGCGCGGCGTTGTAGGGCCGCAGCGGCTCGCCGTCGAAGGCGGCGGCGTCGCGCGGCGGCAGGGCGAAGGCGCTGCGATCGAGCACGATGTCGCCGGCGATGCGCTGCACGCCCATGCCCTGCACCTTGCGCAGCAGCAGCCACAGGCGCTCGATCACCAGCTTGGGGTCGCCCTGGCCCTGCAGGTAGAGGTTGCCCTGCAGCACACCGTCGCGCACCGGGCCATCGAGGTAGACCGGCGTGCTCCAGGTGTACGAAGGGCCTAGCAGTTCCAGGCCGGCAAAGGTAGTGGCCAGCTTGGCCACCGAGGCCGGATTGACCGGCACGTCGATCCGGTGGGCCAGCCGGGCCGGCCCGCCGTCGACGGGCGCCACCAGGAAGGTCACGGCCTCGCGCGGCAACTGGGCCGCGGCCAGCGCCTGTTCCACCTCGGGCGGCAGGCCCTGGGCCCTGGCTGCCGCGGCCGCCCCCAGGGCAACGAGGCAGGCAAGGCGGTGGATCCAGCGGGGCATGGCGGGATTATCGGGGGCGCAATCCTTCGATAATGCCGGGTTGCCCTGGAACCCTGCTTGAAACTGCTTGCCTTCGACACCAGCACCGAGCTGCTCTCCATCGCCCTGCAACCGGGCGCCGGCGCGGCGCTGCTCACGCACGACGGTGCCGGCGGGGCGCAGGCTTCGGCCAGCCTGATTCCCGCCATCGAAAGCCTGCTGGCGCGGGCGGGCCTGCAACTGGCGCAGCTCGATGCCATCGCTTTCGGCCGCGGTCCCGGCTCCTTCACCGGCCTGCGCACGGCCTGCGCCGTGGCCCAGGGCCTGGGCTTCGGCTCCGGCGTGCCCGTGCTGCCGCTGGATACGCTGCTGGCGGTGGCCGAGGAAGCCCATGGCCGCAGCGGCGCCACCCAGGTGATCGCGGTGCTGGACGCGCGCATGGGCGAGGTCTATTCGGCGGCCTACCGGCGCCGGCCCGACGGCCAATGGGACACCGTGCAGCCGCCCCAGCTGGGCCGGCCGGACGACCTCGCCCTGCCCCCGGGCTGGACCGTCGCCGGCCATGGGCTGGCCCTGCTCGGTGAGCGGTTGCCGGCCGGCGCCGTGGCCGCCCTGCCGACCGCCGCCGCCCTGTTGCGGCTGGCGCCCGGCGCGCTGGCCTTGCACCCCGGCGCGGATGCCGCCCAGGCACTTCCGCTCTACATTCGCGACAAAGTGGCGCAAACTACCGAGGAGCGCGCCGCCGAGCGCGCCCGCAAGGAGATGAACCGCGGCGCCGCCGCGGACCGGCCGTCATGAGCGCAGTTTTCAAGACCATGGAAGCGGGCTTCGAGCCCATGAACGAGGCCAATCTCGACGAGGTGGTGGCGATCGAGCGCGCCGCCTATGCGCATCCCTGGACACGCGGCAACTTCGCCGATTCGCTCAGATCCGGCTACCAGGCGCAGTTGCTGTACGCGGGCGACACGCTGCTGGGCTATTTCGTCGCCATGAAGGGCGTCGACGAGGTCCACCTGTTGAACATCACGGTGGCGCCCTCCTGCCAGGGCCAGGGCTGGGGCCGGGTGATGCTGGACGCGCTGGCGATCTGGTCCCGCGGCCAGGGCGCGCAGTGGCTCTGGCTGGAAGTGCGCACCAGCAATGCGCGGGCGCAGGAGGTCTACCTGCGCTACGGCTACCGGCGCGTCGGCGAGCGCAAGAGCTACTATCCCGCCGATGGCGGCCGCGAAGACGCCATCGTCATGAGCTTCAAGCTGTGAGCCTGGACCTGGACCCGCGCCAGCGCGCCATGCTGGAGGAAATGGGCATCCGGCTGTTCTGGCCGGAGCAGGAGGCGCCCGAGGTGGCGGCGCCGCTTGCCACGCCCCGCGCAGCTTCGGTGGCTGCGGTGGCTGCGCCGCTTGCGCGACCCGTGCCATCCGCGCCGGCCGCGCCGAGGCCTGTCGCCGCGCCGGCCCTGGCCGAAGCTGCCCTGTTCGGGGCCGGCGACCCGCAGCCCGACTTCCTGCTGCTGCTCGACCCGCCCACCGAGGAGGAGGAGCGCCAGGGCCAGCCGGTGCTGGGCGATGCCGGCAAGCTGCTGGACAACATGCTGGCGGCGCTCGGCGTCAACCGCCGCCGCCGTGTCTACCTTGCCTGCGTTCCCCGCTCCGGCGTCGAGGGACTGGAGGACGCGTTGCGGCAGCAGGTGGAGCAGTTGCGGCCGAAGGTGATCCTCGCCATGGGCCGCTTCGCGGTGCAGGGCCTGCTGCAGACCGGCGAGCCGCCGGGGCGCCTGCGGGGCCGCGCGCACGACTACCGCGGCGTGCCGGTGGTGGTCACGTACCACCCGGCCTATCTGCTGCGGAATCTGGCGGACAAGGGCAATGCCTGGGCGGACCTCTGCCTGGCGCAAGCCTTGGTTGCGTAGCCTGGGTTGCCGGAGGCAGCCAACGATGTGCGCCAAGGTGGGGTTCGCTGCGCGAAACCCACCCTACAAGGTTCGGGGCTCGAAGGCTGATGCGGCGAGCGTGCGCGCCGCGTAATCGATCCCGCTGAACGCCGCGTAATCGGCAACGCCGCGGCGCCGGCCCAGGCCATAGACGCCCAGCGGTTCGCCCGCCACCAGGGCGGCCAGCCGCAACTGCGAGCGCTGCTCCAGCTTCCACCAGCTTTCGCCGCGCTGCGCCTCGTGCGCATCGTCCCAGTGCATCGGCCGCGGCGGCGCGCCCGAGCGGGCATCGTTGTACAGGTGGTGCACGGGCTGCGCCGGCATGTGGAACAGGTCCCAGCCGTGCGTGTAGAGCCGCAGCGCCAGCGCCTGCTCCTCGCCGTGGAAGTAGAACCAGGGGTCGTACGGGAAGTCGTACGCGAAGCGGCCCGGCGCGAACAGGCAGCCGGCGCCGAGATGGAAAGCCGGCAGCGGCTGCGTGCTTTCTACCGGATGCGCCTCGAACGCCAGCACCGGGTGCTCCGCCGCGAAAGCGGCGCCTGGCTTCAGGACGTGGGCCAGCACGCCGGCAACGGTGGTGGGACGGCGCACCACCTGCCGGCCTTCGAAGGCAAAGGCGTTGGGATACGAGGAGATGACGAGGCCGCGCGCGGGCGCGCCCAGGGCCTTCGCCTGCGCCACCAGCCGCAGGTCCCAGTCGGGGTCGAAGTCCATGTGCGAGTCGAGCTGCAGGAACCAGTCCTCGCCGTCGTAAAGCGACATCGCGATGGCGCGGGCCCAGCACGGGCCGCGCGCCTGCAGCGCATCGAGCCGCAGCTGGCTGACGCGGGCGCCGCCGCCCGGATGCGGCGCGGGGGCCATGCCTTCCAGTGCCTGGTCGACGATGCCGAAGTGCAGGCGGTCCGGATGGCGTGCGCAGGCCACCGCGCGCTCCAGCGTGAAGGGCAGGACCGGGTCGCAGTAGGCAGCGATGCTGACGAAGATGCGCATGGCGGGCAGTGGCGGGCGCCTCCTGTGTCACTGCAAGACTCCGGCAGGGTAGGCGGCGGAGGGAAGCGCGCAGTTTGTCACGGCATGTTAGCAATCACGCCACGCCAGGGCTCGTGGCACGATCCGTGATTTATGGCGCAGGGTGCCGGCCAGCATGGCGCGGCATGTGCGTTTCCGTCCTTTGGTTCATTGCGACAGTTGTAACGCTGTGCTAACTTCGAGCAGGCAATGGACACCTGCCGCGCACCGGGGAACCGGGTGGTGCGGCATCGGCGTTCACCAGAGGAACGAATCGATCTGACGGGTCACGCCCGATCCGGACCTGGTGCTGGGTTCGGCGTGGCCGCAGGAGCAAAGTGATGTCCAGGTTTCCCTTCCGGTTTGCCCGCGGTTCACGCCGCGCGCTGGCTTCCCATCCCGCCGTGGCCGGCTTCCGGCCCGCGGCTGCCGCAATCGCGGTGGCCGCGGCGTTCGGCCTGCAGTCGGCGCCGGTGCGGGCACAGCCGGTCGGCGGCCAGGCCATAGCCGGCCAGGCGAGCTTCGCCAGCAACGGCAGCAACCTGGTGGTGACCACGCAGAACGCTGCCGGCACCAGCCATTCGGCGATCAACTGGCAAAGCTTCTCGGTGCCCGCGGGCAGCCTGACGCGCTTCAACCAGCCCTCGGCCGTCAGCACCTCGATCAACCGGGTGCTCGGCCCCGACCCGTCCTCCATCTTCGGCACGCTCAGCTCCAACGGCAGGCTGGTGCTGGTCAACCCGGCCGGCATCGCGGTGGGCAAGGGCGCGGTGGTCGACACCGCTGGCTTCACCGCCTCCACGCTGGCCATGAGCGAAGCCGATGCCATCGCCGGCCGGCAGCGGTTTGCCGGCAACGGCGGCGCGCTCCAGGTGGACGGAACGATCGTCGCGCGCAGCGGCGACGTCGTGCTGATCGCGCCGACGGTGCAAACCGGCGCCGATGCGTTGGTGCAGTCCGCCAACGGCGCCACCCTGCTGGCCGCGGGCCAGAAGGTGGAGATCACCGGCCGTGGGCTGGAAGGCATCCGGCTGGAAGTGCAGGCGCCTGAAAACAAGGCAGTCAACCTCGGCACGCTGCAAGGCGATGCCGTCGGCATCTTCGCCGGCACGCTGAAGCACAGCGGCCTGGTGCAGGCCAGGGCCGTGACCACAGACGGCGGCAAGGTGTTGCTGCGCGCGCAGGGCGACACGCTGGTCAGCGGCGCCATCGAGGCAAGCGCGGCCAACGGCCAGGGCGGCAGCATCGACGTGCTGGGGCAGCGCGTGGGCCTGCTGGCCGGCGCCGCGCTCGATGCGAGCGGCGCGGCCGGCGGCGGCCAGGTGCGCGTGGGCGGCGACTACCAGGGCCTCAACCCGGACGTGCAGAACGCCAAACGCACCTACGTCGACGCGCAAGCCACCATCAAGGCCGACGCCACCCAGCAGGGCGACGGCGGCCGCGTGATCGTCTGGTCCGACGAGGCCACGCGCATGCACGGCCAGATTTCCGCGCGCGGCGGCGCGCAGGGCGGCAACGGCGGGTTTGCCGAGGTCTCGGGCAAGCAGTACCTGGAGTTCACGGGGCGGGCCGACCTGCGGGCGCCGCAGGGCGCCATGGGGACTTTGCTGCTGGACCCGAACGACATCGAGATCAACGCGACCGGCCCGACCGATACGGCCAATGGCAGCGGCGGCGACTTCAGCGGCGGCCCGGCCAGTTCCGTGGTCAAGGACAGCGACTTGAGCGCCCAGCTGGGCCTGGGCAACGTCCAGGTCACGACGGCCAACGGCAGCCTGGGGCCGCTGGGCGGCCAGATCACGCTCCAGGCCGGCGCCACCGTGAACTGGTCCAGCGGCAGCGACCTGTCGCTCAAGGCGAACACCGGCATCTCGCTCGCCGGCACCATCTCGGCGACCGACAGCCTGGGCGCCGCCAACGGCAGGCTGCACCTGCTGACCGACACCGGCAGCATCAGCCAGACGGGCGGCAGCGCCATCACCGTCGGCGGGCTGTACGCCGGGGCCGGACAATACGGCGCTTCCCTCGCCGCCGACGGCGGCCAGGTGACGCTGATGGGTCCGAACAATGTCGTGAATACGCTGGCGGGCTATGCGTATGGCCCGGGCGCCAGTTTCAGCTTTGCCAGGAAATCCGACGTCGCCAACTCCGGCCCGCTCACGATCGGCACCGTCGACACTGCCTACGGCGGCGGCACCGGGATCACCGCCAACGACGGCATCAATCCGGGCCTCGTGTCCGTCTCCAGCAATTCGGGACTCGAGGTCAACAGCAGCGTTGCGGGCTCCAGCATCCAGTTGACGGCCGCGGCCGGCAACCTCAACGTCAATAGCGCCAACGTCACCGCGACACAGGGGTCGCTTGGCTTGTCGGCGACGGCAGGCAACGTCGGCATCAACGGCGGTTCGCTGCAAGGTGCGGCCCTGAGCATTGAGTCGACCACTGGCAACGTGAGCGCTTCGGAATCCTCGCTCATCGCCAACAGCGGCCTGCTCGACGTCACGGCCAACGGCAACCTGAGCATCGACAGCTCAGGGTCGATGAGCGGCACGACGGTCAACCTCAAGGCGACGACCGGAAGCATCGACCTCAACGGAACCTCGGTTTACGCGAACGGCGGCCGGCTGGACATCGCTGCCTCGCAATCGGTGAACGTCGGCCTGGCGGGCTCCCTGAGCCTGTCCGGCAATGGCGGCGCAACCGGTGGCGTGCGCATTGCCGCAACGACGGGAGACGTGAACCTCGCCAGCGGCGTGTACGTTTATTCCTATCACTCCCCGATCGACGTCACGGCGGGCGGCGGCATCCTGGGCAACGCCTCGTTCTATACCAACGGCATGCTCGAAGGCTCGGTCCATCTCACGGCCAGCAACGGCCCCATCAGCTTCAACAACATCAATTCCAGCGGCTCCTATTCCGGGTTCCCTGGCGGAGAAGTTCGACTGATCGCCAAGGGCGACATCAGCGGCTCGTCCATCCAGGCCAGCGGCGGCTACAACTCCAATGGCGATGGCGGCCAGGGAGCCGTAGTCGACGTCAAATCCGAGACGGGCAACATCAATCTGAACAGCATCCAGGCCGACGGCGGCGGCACCGGCTCCTCGTCGGTGGGCGCCGGTGGCGCCGGGGGCGCTGTCACGCTGCTGGCCACGGGCACGGGTGGCACCGTCACGATGGGCGCCGACATCTATGCACGAGGCGGATCCAGCAGCCAGCGCAGCGGCGGCGCCGGCGGCTCGGTGACGGTCACGGCCGATAGTGACATCCAGATGCGGTATCTCTATGCCACGGCCGGCTCCGGGACGCGCAGCAGCGTGGAGGATCCGGCGGCCAGCGGCGGCGCCGGTGGCACCGTCCAATTGACTTCGAACAACGGCAACATTGCCCTGGGCCAGTCGGGCCCCAGCGTCGGCGTTGCCGGCGGCGCCCTGGTGGCCGGCGGCTACGGCAATTCGCTGGCGGACGGCGGTCTTGGCGGCGCCATCACCCTGTCGGCTCCGGGCGGAAACGTGCTGGTCACGAACACCCTGAATGCCGACGGTGGCGGCTCCGGTTCCGGCGCGGCCGGCGATGCGCTGCAGGCGAGCAATGCGATCACCGTCACCGCCCAGAAGACGATCACCATCAGCAACCTCCAGTTCAACGGCGGCAACGACAACACCTCGCTGGGTGGCGCCGGCG
>JAQGMU010000454.1 GCA_028292195.1 Ramlibacter sp.
GGAGGTCGGCAGCCGCACGCCGGTGTTCGTGCGCTTCTCCACCGTGGTGGGCTCGCGCGGCTCGGCCGACACCGTGCGCGACGTGCGCGGCTTCGCCGTCAAGTTCTACACCCGCGAAGGCAACTACGACCTGGTGGGCAACAACATCCCGGTGTTCTTCATCCAGGACGCGATGAAGTTCCCGGACCTGGTGCACGCCATCAAGCCCGAGCCGCACAACGAGATGCCGCAGGCGTCCAGCGCCCACGACACCTTCTGGGACTTCATTTCGCTGATGCCCGAGAGCTCGCACATGCTGATGTGGCTGATGTCGGACCGGGCGATCCCGCGCAGCTTCCGGATGATGGAGGGCTTCGGCGTCCACACCTTCCGCTTCATCAACGCTCGCGGCGTCGCGCATTTCGTCAAGTTCCACTGGAAGCCCAAGCTGGGCAAGCACGGCCTGGCTTGGGACGAGGCGCAGAAGATCGCCGGCAAGGACCCGGACTTCCATCGCAAGGACCTGTGGGAATCCATCGACCGCGGCGACTTCCCCGAGTGGGAGCTGGGCGTGCAGCTGATCGACGCGGAGCGCGCCGCCAAGCTGGGCTTCGACCTGCTGGACCCGACCAAGCTGGTGCCGGAGGAACTGGTGCCGATCCAGGCGGTCGGCCGGATGGTGCTCAATCGCAATCCGGACAACTTCTTCACCGAAGTGGAGCAGGTGGCCTTCCACCCGGGCCACGTGGTGCCGGGCATCGACTTCACCAACGATCCGCTGCTGCAGGGCCGCCTGTTCTCCTATACCGACACCCAGCTGTCGCGGCTGGGCGGGCCCAACTTCCATGAGCTGCCGATCAACCGCGGCGCCTGCCCCTTCCACAACTTCCAGCGTGACGGCATGCACCGCATGCTGATCAACAAGAGCCGCGTTTCGTACGAGCCCAATACGCTGGGCAACGGCTCCGAATTTCGCGTCGATGGCGGCGAGGGCGGCTTCCAGAGCTTCGCCGAGGAAGTGGAGTCGCCCAAGATCCGGCGCCGCAGCCCCAGCTTCGATGATCACTTCAGCCAGGCCACGCTGTTCTGGAACAGCCAGAGCGCGGCCGAGAAGGAGCACATCATCGCGGCCTTCCAGTTCGAGCTGTCGAAGGTGGAGCTGCCGGTGATCCGCCAGCGCATCGTCGACAACCTCGCGCACGTCGATGCGCGGCTGGCTCGCAAGGTGGCCGAGCCGCTGGGCATCGCGCCGCCGGACGCCAAGGCGGCCGCCGGCCGCAGCGGCTTTCGCGAGCAGCGCGGCAGGGCGCCGCTGGAGTCCGCGCCTTCGCTGAGCATGGAAACCAATGGCGGCACCATCCAGACCCGCAAGGTCGCGGTGCTGGTGGGGCCGGGCGCGGAACTGGGCGCCTACAAGGTGATCCAGCAGGCGCTGCTGGACGCCGGCGCCACCTGCCGGGTCGTCGCGCCGCACCTCGGGACCGTTTCGTCTTCGTCGGGGCAGCAGGTACCGGTGGACCACACTTTCCAGAACATGCCGTCGGTGATGTTCGACGCGGTGCTGGTGCCGGGTGGAGCGGCTGCCGCCGAGGCGCTGTCCAGGAACGGCGACGCGGTGCACTTCGTGCTCGAGGCGTTCAAGCATTGCAAGGCGCTGTGCCTGATCGGCGAGTCGGCGCAGCTGCTGCGGCTGGCGGGCGTGGACCTGGCGGCCGGGCCCGCGCCGGCGGGCGTGGTGCTGGGCACCAACGAGCCCACCACGCGCCTGCAGACGGCGCAGGATTTCATCGTCGCCATCGGCAAGCACCGGCACTGGGGCCGGGCGCTGGTGGACCAGGTGCCGGCCTGAGCCGGCGCGACCCGCGAGCCCGGCGAAGGCGGGGTCCTACAGCTGGTCGTGGGTCGAGACTACTGCGTACGCTCGCGTCCGACGGCTGAATGGGGCCTTGGCCGACTTGACCGGCCGCAAGCCCAGGAGATTTCATGGCAGCGAGCAAGCAAGGCAACGGGCAGGACGCCGGCCAGGCGATACGCCACACCGGCCGCGGCTTCGCTTCGATGGACCCGGAACGCCAGCGCGAAATCGCCAGTCACGGGGGCCGCGCGGCCCACGAGCGCGGCACCGCGCACGAGTTCACCTCCGAGGAAGCGCGGCAGGCCGGCAGCAAGGGCGGCAAGGTCGCGCACGAGCGCGGCACCGCGCACGAATTCGATTCCGAGGAAGCCCGGGCCGCCGGCCGCAAGGGCGGTGAGGTGTCCGGCGCGCACCGCGGCGCGCATGCGCTGGGCGAGTCCGGCGAGCCGGCCCCGCTGGGCGACGATCAGGGGGACGACAGCGTCCGCTAGGGAAACGGGCGCTTCCCCTGGGAGCCTGGGTGGCAGAGAAACGGGCCTGCGTTGGGCCTGCAAGGGGGTGGAGGCAAGGCGCGGGTGCTGGTCAAGCCTGGATGGCTTGACCAGCACTCGCAACGCCGCATACGCCCCCTTGCAGGCCCAACCCTTCGGGCCGGGGCTTGGCAGCGCGCCAGGCGTCGTTACAGGCTCCTTGTGTGGATAGACCACACGGCGTCGCCTGCGCCTAGCCTGCCACGCTGCCAAGCCCCGGCGCAGGCCCGTTTCTCTGCCACCCAGGCTCCAAGGCCAGGGCGGGCGCCCTGGCCTTTTTCATGGGCGGCGGCCCGCCGCTATGCTCCCCGCATGCAAGCCGCGATCATCGACCTCGACGGAACCCTGGTGGACACGCTGGGGGACTTCAGCGCCGCGCTCGATGCGACCCTGGCTGCACTGGGGTGGCCCGCGGTGCCGCGGCGGGTGGTGGCAGGCTTCATCGGCAAGGGCTCGGAGCACCTGATCCGCGCCACGCTGGCGCACGTGGGCGCGCCCGCCTCGCTCTACGACGCCGCCTGGGACGCGTACCAGCGCGTCTACCGCGCGCTGAATGGCCAGCACTCCGAGGTCTATCCGGGCGTCCGCGAAGGTATCGCGCAGTTGCGTGCGGCCGGCCTGCGCCTGGCCTGCCTGACCAACAAGCCGACCGAGTTCGCACGCGACCTGCTGCGGGCCAAGGGCCTGGCGGGCGACTTCGAGCTGGTGTTCGGCGGCGACGCGTTCGAGCGCAGGAAGCCCGACCCGCTCCCCTTGCTGAAGACCTGCGAGGCTCTGGGCACGCCGCCGTCAC
>JAQGMU010000456.1 GCA_028292195.1 Ramlibacter sp.
CGTCTTGGCCTTGCCGATCGCGCGCGTCATGCGCTGGGTGCCGCCGTAGCCCGGAATAACGCCGAGCTTGATTTCCGGCTGGCCGAACTTCGCGTTGTCGGCGGCGATGATGAAGTCGCACATCATCGCCAGCTCGCAGCCGCCGCCCAGCGCGAAGCCGGCAACCGCCGCGATGACCGGCTTGCGCACGGTGCGTATGGTTTCCCAGTTGCGCGTGATGAAGTCGTTCTTGTAGACGTCGGCGTACTCGTAGGAGGCCATGGCGCTGATGTCGGCGCCGGCGGCAAACGCCTTCTCGCTGCCGGTGACGACCATGCAGCCGATGGCGGCGTCGGCGTCGAAGGCCTTCAGCGCCTGGCCGAGCTCATCCATCAGCCCGTCGTTCAGGGCATTCAGCTGCTTGGGTCGGTTCAAGGTGATCACGCCGACCTTGCCGCCCTCGGTGCGCACGGTGATGAATTCGTAGCTCATGGCATCTCCTTTTCGGACGACTATAACCAAGGGAAACCGCCGTGCAGACTCCTGGCGGCGATGCTAGATTCAGCGCCAAGGAGATTCCATGACCGAAGCCACCGTCCTCTACGAAAAGCGCGGCGCCATCGCGCTCGTCACGCTGAACCGGGCCCAGGCCCTCAACAGCTTCACGCGGCAGATGCACCAGGACCTGTGGGCCGCGCTGGACAGGATCAACGGCGACAAGGGCATTCGCGTGGCGGTCATCACCGGCGCCGGCCGCGGCTTCTGCGCCGGTGCCGACCTGGCCGAATTCGACTTCGCGCCCGGCCCCGGCCTGGTGGAGCGCGCCAACCCCGGCCCGGTGATCGACCAGGCCTTCAATCCCACCGTGCGCAAGCTGATGGCGCTGCGCGTGCCGACCGTCGCCGCCGTCAATGGCGTGGCTGCCGGCGCCGGCGCTTCGCTGGCGATGACCTGCGACCTTGC
Source organism: Ramlibacter sp. (assembly GCA_028292195.1). Taxonomy (GTDB): domain Bacteria; phylum Pseudomonadota; class Gammaproteobacteria; order Burkholderiales; family Burkholderiaceae_C; genus Ramlibacter. The sequence goes on from JAQGMU010000456.1 coordinate 943, forward strand.
CGTCGCGGCGCCGGGCGCGTCCTTCATCCAGGCCTTCAGCAAGATCGGGCTGATCCCCGACGCCGGCGGCTCCTGGTTCCTGATCAAGAAGCTGGGGCTGGCGCGCGCCATGGGCTGCGCGATGCTGGGCGACAAGGTCAGCGCCAAGGACGCCAAGGAATGGGGAATGATCTGGGACGTGGCGCCCGAAGGCGAGGACTGCGTCGCCGCCGCCATGAAGCTGGCCGAACGCCTGGCCACCATGCCGACGACGGCGCTGGTGCGGACGCGCCAGTTGCTGCGTGCCGCCGCGTCCAACGACCTCGACCAGCAACTGGACCTGGAGCGCGACACGCAATCCGCGCTGGGCAGGACGCACGACTACATCGAAGGCGTCAGCGCCTTCCTGCAGAAGCGTCCAGCGCAATTCAAGGGCGAATGATGGCGGCCGCAGACCTGGCCGCACGGGTCGGCGCGGCCATGTTCGCCGTCGACGCCGCCAGCAAGGACTTCCTGCAGATGGAACTGCTCTCCTGCGAACCCGGTCGGGCGCGCCTGCGCATGGCGGTGCGCGAGCCCATGCTCAACGGCCACAAGATCTGCCACGGCGGGCTGATCTTCACCCTGGCCGATTCCACTTTCGCCTTTGCCTGCAACAGCCATAACAAGGTGACGGTGGCGGCGGGCGCCAGCATCGAGTTCCTGAAGCCGGCGCACCTGGGCGACGTGCTCACCTGCGAAGGCGTGGAGCAGGTGCTGCAGGGCCGGCATGGCGTCTACGACATGAAGGTCACCAACCAGCGCGGCGAGACGGTGGCGATGTTCCGCGGCAAGAGCGCGACCATCCAGGGGACCATCGTCGCCGAGGAGGACGAGGCATGACGGCATTCCCGCTCGAGCCCATCGAGAAGGCGAGCGTCGACGAACTGCGCGCGCTGCAGTTCAAGCGCCTGCAGTCGACCCTGCGCCATGCCTACGACAACTCGCCGGTGTACCGCGCCAAGTTCGACGCCGCCCGCGTGCGGCCCGAGGACTGCCGCAGCCTGGCCGACCTGCGCAAGTTCCCGTTCACCAGCAAGGCCGACCTGCGCGGCGCCTATCCGTTCGGCATGTTCGCCGTGCCGCGCGAGCAGTGCGTGCGCATCCACGCTTCCAGCGGCACCACCGGCAAGCCGACGGTGGTGGGCTACACGAAGAACGACATCGAGACCTGGGCCCACGTCATGGCGCGCAGCATCCGCGCCGCCGGTGCGCGGCCGGGCGACCTGGTGCACGTGAGCTACGGCTACGGCCTGTTCACCGGCGGCCTGGGCGCGCATTACGGCGCCGAGAAGCTCGGGCTCACCGTGGTGCCTTTCGGCGGCGGCCAGACCGAGCGCCAGGTGCAGCTGATCGCCGACTTCAAGCCCGACATCATCATGGTCACGCCCAGCTACATGCTGGCGATCGCCGACGAGTTCGAGCGCCAGGGGCTGGACCCGCGCGCGTCCAGCCTGCGCCTGGGCATCTTCGGCGCCGAACCCTGGACCAACGACATGCGCGCCAAGATCGAGCAGCGCATGGACATCGATGCGGTCGACATCTACGGCCTGTCGGAGGTGATGGGGCCGGGCGTCGCCAACGAGTGCGTCGAGACCAAGGACGGCCCGACCATCTGGGAGGACCACTTCTACCCGGAGATCGTCAACCCGGAAACGGGAGAGCCGGTGGCCGATGGCGAGCTGGGCGAGCTGGTCTTCACCAGCCTGACCAAGGAAGCGCTGCCCATCATCCGCTACCGCACGCGCGACCTCACGCGCCTGCTGCCAGGCAGCGCGCGCACCATGCGGCGCATGGAGAAGATTACCGGGCGTAGCGACGACATGATGATCGTGCGCGGCGTGAACGTGTTCCCGACCCAGATCGAGGAGCTGATCCTGAAGCAGGCCGCGCTGGCGCCGCATTACCAGTGCATCCTGACGCGCGAAGGCCCGCTCGACGCCCTGACCGTGGCGGTCGAGGCCGGCCCCGGCCTGGCGCACGACGGCGATGACGCGCAGGCCGCGGCGGACCGGCTGGCGCACGAGATCAAGGTCTACATCGGCACCAGCGCGACGATCGAGCTGCGGCCGTCGGGCGGCATCGAGCGCAGCCTGGGCAAGGCGAAGCGGGTGGTGGACCAGCGGCGGATGTAGCCGTCCCAGGAGACCCAAGTGCTCACATTCCGGCTGCTCCTGTTGTCCCTCGCCGCGCTGCTGTCCATCGCGTTCGGCATCCGCTACCTGCCGACCAGGTCGTTCATGCCCTATCACGCCGTGGTCGCGGGCAAGGCGTGGCCCGAACTCCCCGCCGGCCTCGTCCTGGGCCTGGCCGTGCTCGGCGCGGGTGCGTCGTTCATCGCCTAGACATGGATCGCTATCGAAACGCCAGCGGAGAGTCCGGCGTGGTCGCCTATGCGATCGGCCCGGACCGGATCGACGTCGAGTTCCAGGATGGCTGGGTCTACCGGTACACCCACGCCAGCACCGGCGCCCTGGAGGTCGAAGCGATGAAGCAGTTCGCAAGAGCGGGACGGGGACTCTGCACGTACATCACCCGCAATGTCGGCGCGTCGTACGAATCGAAGTTCGAGGCCTGAATGCCGGTTCGCCATGAATACGTGCTCGCGCTGCCTGCCGCGGGCCCGTGGGCGCCGCCGCCGTTGCCTGCAGGCCTGGTGGCGCGCGCAATCACGGTGACGGATGTGCAGCTGCTTGCCGGACTGATGCTCGCCGCGTACCGGGGAACGATCGACTACGAAGGCGAGGAAATGGCTGAAGCAGTCGCCGAAGTCGAGGGCTACTTCTCCGGCGCGGACGGAAATGCGCCGCTTCCACAGCATTCCGTGGCGCTGGTCCGCGACGACGTCATCGAAAGCGCCTGCATGGTCAAGCACTGGCTGCGCCGCGACTGTCCCCTGGTCGCCTACGTCATGTCCACGGCCGATCGAAAACGCCAGGGGCTCGCCGCATTCGTCCTCGGCCGGACGATAGCTCAACTGCGGCGCGCCGGCTATTCCGAGCTTCGCGCCGTCATCACCGAAGGAAACGTGGCGTCCGAGAGGCTGTTCCAGCGGGCTGGCTTCCGGCGTTGACCTGTCCTGGCCCGCGGGTTACCGTGGACCATGCTCACCCATTCCCCTGCCGCGCCTTCGCACAGCCTGAACGCCGTGAAGGCGGTGCACACGCTCGCCTGGCTCTTCTTCGCCGGCTGCATCGCCGCGCTTCCCGTCGCGTCGTGGAACGGCGCGCACGTCGTCGCCGCCTGCCTTGCCGCCATCGTATTCGCCGAGGTCCTGGTCCTGGCGTTCAACAAGTGGAGCTGCCCGCTCACTGCGGTGGCGGCCCGCTACACGGAGGACCGGCGCCCCAATTTCGACATCTATCTTCCGCAGTGGCTGGCCAGGTACAACAAGCACATCTTCGGTTCGCTGTACGTTGCGGGCCTGGTCTTCGCCACGGTGCGCTGGGTGCGGGCCTCTTGAAGACCCTGGGCGCCGCGTTCGCCTACTTCGCCATGGTCATCGGCACCGGTTTCCTGCTGGGTGTCGTGCGGGTGCCGTTCCTCGTGCCCCGCATCGGGGAGCGCTGGGCGGAACTGGCGGAAATGCCCGTCATGGCGGTCGTGATCTTCCTCGCCGCGGGCTTCATGCTCCGGCGCTTCCCCGAAGCCAGGCGCCCGGGACGGGCATGCTTCATCGGCTTTTTCGCCCTGGCGCTGGCTGTAGTCGCGGAGCTTGGGCTCGCTGTCGCTTTGCAGAGCCAGTCCCTCGGGGAGTACCTGGCCAGCCGGGACAAGGTCTCCGGTTCCGTGTACCTCGGGCTGCTCGTGGTGTTCGCCGTGATGCCGAGGCTTCGCCTGCGCTATTGCTCGATCTTCTCGACCAGCAGATCCAGGTAGTCCTTCTCCCCCATCCGCACCTGGATCCGCACCGGCAGGTACTGCAGGCTGGGCGCGAACCACATCTCCGCGGTGATGTTGCCGCGCGGGTTGTCAATGGCGCGCGGCTTCAGGTGGAAGGCCTCGATCGCGCCCAGGCGCGGCGTGCGCAGGGTCACGCGTTCGACGACGTCGTAGGTCCACTGGTCCACCGCGCCCGGCCGGCCCAGGGGAAAGCTCACCGAGCGGCCCACTTCCAGGACGTCCTGGCCGCTGGAGAAGCGGTGCGCGAGATCGACGAACTGGCTCACCGTGTCCTGCAGCCCGGACGGCCGCGGCGTGGTCTTGCCGTTGTCCAGCGTCACGACCTCGTCGCCGAAGCGCGCGATGCGCCGCTTGCCCGGCCGGTATTCCTCATAGGCGCGCGGCACCAGGCCGGCGGAGGTCACCTCGCCCTGGCTGGTCATGACGTAGGTGGTGAAGAACTTGATGTCGACGTCCAGCCGCACCTGGTAGCGGTCGCCGGTGCGCTGCCACTGCACGCGCGCATCGCCATAGAGCGGGCCGCCGCGGAACTCGCCGCCAAGCTGGTACGACAGGCGGGTGTCGGCGGGCCAGCTGGCGTTGCCGGCAGCCGGCGCGCTGGCCGCGGCGGCCGGGGCCGACGCGGCGGGCTGCGGAGGATCGGCCGCGGCCACCTGTTCGTCCGGCGGCGGGGCGTCGGGCCGCGGCACTTCGGCCACCTGCGGCGGCTCCGGCTCGGGCGGCGGCGGCTGCTGCTGCGGGTCGGACGCCTTGGGCCGCGGCTTCACCGCGAAGGCGCTGCGCGGTTTCGGCTTGGGCTTGGGCAGTTCCTGCGGCTCGGCCTGCGCCAGCACCGGCGGCGGCGCGGCCGGTTCGAGCAGCCGCGTATACATGGGCGGCGCCATGGACTCCAGCGCCGCCAGCTGGTCGCGCCGGCGCGCGGCCCACTCCAGCCCCACCAGGTGGATGACCAGCACCAGCCCCAGCACCAGCCCCAGCTGTCGCCAGGGCGCTAGGCTTGCGGGCCGAGCCACGATTGCGCGCGGGCTGCATCGCGCAGCACCAACCGCCAGGTGGTGACGCCGGCCGGCAGGTTCAGGTCCAGCCGCAGCAGCCGGCGATCCCGCGCCACCAGCGCGGTCACCTTGCGGTGGCTGCCCGCATAGAGCAGCAGGTCGTCGAGCTTGCCCAGCCGCCAGCCGCCGCTGCCACCGACCTCGACGCCCACCCATTCGTCGTTGGCGGCGAAGCCGGCCTGTTCCGCGGCGCCGCCGCGCAGCACGTTCTTCAGCACGATGCCGCTGGTTTCGGCGACGCGCACGCCGATGCGCTGCTGCAGCTGCGACGGCTCCTCCATCACGGCCACGCCGTGCAGCTCCAGCAGGTCCTTCAGCGGCAGCTCCCGGGTGCCATGCACCCAGCCGGCCAGTTCGCGATGGAAGGGCCGGCCGCCCAGCTCCTTCAGCACCGCGGCGAAGTCCGCCTCGGCCATCGGCCCGGCCTTGCAGCGCGCCCACAGCGCGCGCATCACCTGGTCCAGGTTGGCGTGGCCTTCGGCGCGCAGCGTCAGGTCGAAGCACAGTGCCACCAGCGCGCCCTTGGTGTAGTAGCTCACGGTGGCGTTGGCGGTGTTCTCGTCCTGCCGGTAGTACTTGACCCAGGCATCGAAGCTCGCCTGCGCCACCGACTGCAGTTCGCGCCCCGGCGTCTGCAGCACCTGGTTGGCCGTCTTGGTCAGCAGCTTCAGGTAGGTGGCGTCGTCGATCAGGCCGGCGCGCTTGAGCAGCAGGTCGTCGTAGTAGCTGGTGAAGCCTTCGAAGAACCACAGCAGCTGCGTGTAGTTTTCTTGCGCGTAGTCGTAGCGCGCGAACTCGGCGGGGCGCAGGCGCTTGACGTTCCAGGTGTGGAAGTACTCGTGGCTGATGAGACCGAGCAGCGTGGTGTAGCCGTCCGACGCTTTCTTCGCGCCGGTCTGCGGCAGATCGCGGC
>JAQGMU010000665.1 GCA_028292195.1 Ramlibacter sp.
GCGGCATGGGCCTACGGCTACGCACCATGGTCAACTCCGACGGCGGCGAGTGGCTGCTGCCCACCTCCGACGGCCGCGAGATCAACCTCTACCGCGCGATCACTCAAGGCTGGCTGGTCGTCTTCACCCTCCCCCAGGGCATGTACCCCCAGCTCATCCCCCACGTCACGCGCTACGCGCTGCAGACCATCAACAGCGTCTGCACCCGCATCGAAGGCGAAGGCCACAAGGCCAACGCGCTGGTCTTCGTCGACGAGCTCTCGGCCTTCGACGGCGAGCAGCTGTGCGCCACCTACGAACGCGCCCGCTCAGCGGGCGTGCGGGTCATCGTCGCCACCCAATCGGTCTCGAACTTCGAAAGCGCCGGCGGCGACAAACTCCTACACGCCGCACTGGACAACAGCGAGGTCGTCATCGTCCACCGCCAAGCCGTGCCCGACGCCGCCGAGCTACTGGCCAGCCTCGGCGGCACCGAAGAAGCCTGGGAGCACACCCACCAGGTCATCGACGGCCGCGGGATGGGCACCATGGGCGTCGAGCTCGGCCTCGACGAATCCGGCCAGCGGGCGCGGCGCCTCACCGACCGCTTCCGCGCCCACCCCAACAAGATCAAGCAACTGCGCCAAGGCCAAGCGATCGTCATCAGCACCCGCCCCGACTTTCAAGTGCGCCACATCAACGTCCGCGCCGGACTCACCGCCCGCCCCGCGCCCGCCGCCTAACGCCCCGTACATACGCCCGACTCTACGTCCGTATTGACAGCCATCTTTACGCCCGTCTCTCCGGCGCTCTGTACCGCTAGGCGGCTAGGGATGCCCCCTCCCGCATCTTGGTGTGCATCTGGGCGGCCGTCTTTACTCTTCGGTGCGTGGCTGGAACGTCGGCGCGTCGCCCGCCGCGCCGTGGTTGACACGTGAGGGATGCCGTCGCTGCGCTGAACCGAGGACACGCCATGCAGACCCGCATCATGTACATCGAGAACAAGGCTGGCGGCCTCACCGGACAGGCCCGCATCGGCTGCGTCTCGTTTTCGAACACCGGCCGCACGCTCTACTACGACGGCAAGTCCTTTCAGAGCCTCGAGGGCGCCGGCTTCAAGTCCAACTACTACGACATCGAGACCGGCGAGGAGTACTGGATCTCCGGGCCTCGCAAGGACGGCGCTGACCGGCTCTACGGCGAACCCAACCCCGTCGAGGTCGACGAAGACGTCCGCGAGGAGTACTGGACCCAGATCCGCAGCCAACCCTCCCGCTCACACGAAGCAGTCGCCAACCGCTGACCCCTTCCCCGCGCGGGCCAGGACCCAACCCGCGCGGTTCAGATTGCACGCCTAGATGCGTGAGGAGGAGATACCTAGCTGCACCGCTAGCCGCCCATCGCCCCCCGTCACGCCCGGCACGTTGCCCAAGCCGAACGGCCCGTTGACGCCGCAGCGCCTCAGAACGCCATGGAGGGCACCGAGAGGGCCGTCAGCGAGCCGCCCGCTGAGGACGCCACCCAGACGCCTGAGGGCTCCGAACCCCCGGCGCCCAACCGCAACGGATCTCGGGCCGCCGCCGAGCAGCCGGCGACCGCCGATCCATCCCCGGCGGGCGACCCTAAGACGCCACGGTCGGCGACATCGCCGGGCCGACGTCGCACAACGACAGTCGTCAGCGGCAACCCGTACAACGGTGCGCGGTCGCGGCAGGTCCAACGTGCCGCTGCACAACACGCTGAAGGACCGCTTTCCACAGCGCTGCCTGAGCACGGCCATGAGGCATCGGCACCAGCGTCACCGAGAAGCTGCACGCGCCGATGCACGAGGGCCCCGAGACGGCCGACCAGCGCGCGAGCTGTGTTGCAGCGCTCGCGACTGCTCAACGGAGCGCTGTGGGCCGCCGGCGAAGTGTCTCTAGGCCGGCGCCGCCGACGCCGTAGTAGGTGAGGCAGCGCGAAGCGCGCAGGAGCGGACCCCTTGGCCTGGCGGCCGGACGGACGACCACCACAATCGGGCCTTCGTCGCGGCTGCGCAGCCACGCTCAACGACCGGCCAAGCCTCGCTGCGCTCGGTGACGGCTGCGCCGCCAGCCGCTCGATCGACCGGGCTACTTCACCGCTCCTGCGACCCGTCTGGGTGGACGTTCCACCGACCACCACCCAAGGAGCCCCACCATGAGCGCCACCGCCACCACCGTCAAGGCCGCCACCGGCCGCCAGCGCCAGACCATCGCCGACCTCGCCCGCGAGCTCAGCTACACCGACGTCCCCGAGCCGCGCAGCACCATCCACGCCTCGGCGATCATCCAGCGCCTCATCGAAGACCGCGACTCCAGCGGCGTCAAGCCCGCCCCGACCTCCCGCCAGCTGCGGATGCTCGAGCGCCTCGGCGACGAGCGCGGCAAGGACTACAAGATGCCCGCCACACGCGCACAGGCCAGCGCCAAGATCTCCCAAATCCTCGCCGCCGGCGCCCCCGACGACCAGGAGGCCGTGGCCGCATAAGGGCGGCCGCAAGGCCCCTCCGGGACCACCCACACCATGCTCGACTCGCAGATCCTCGTCGTCGCGCCCACGGGCGCGACGCTCTGCGGCCACCCGCTGCAGCTCACCGAGCCCGAACTGCTCCTACTGCGTCGCCTCGCCTGCCAGCCCGGCGCCGCGTACTCGGCCGAAGTCCTGCACGGCGCCGCGTGGCGCCACTCGCCGACGCTGCGACCCAGCCGCGTCTGGGACGCCATGAGCCAGCTCAGCGCACACCTGCGCGCGATCGGCGGGACGTCCGTGATCGAGCTCGTCGACGCCTACCGCCACACCTACCGACTGGCGCTCCCCGCCGCCGAGGTCCTCGTCCTCGAGAGCTGAAGCCCTCGCAAGGTTCACGCGCCGCCGGGCCTGCCTATGGGATCAATCCCTCCCTCCAAAGAAGCAACAGTGGACCTCGTCGAGACGATCGCGCAGATCGCCCACGTCGCCCCCGGCCTGGCCGGGGTCAGAGCGCGCAACGCGCTGGTTGTCACCGGCTACTGGCCCATGACGATCCCCGACGAAAAGCGCCCGGAACCCGACCGATGTCTGGTTCGACGCCCGCGCCGCGATGCCCGGCGGCGGGCGCGGCCTCCGGTCTGCTCAACGTCGCCCACAAGCTCGGCAGCTCGCTCGGCCTGGCCATCCTGGTGACGGTGTTCGCCTCGGCCGACCCCGGTGCGGCGGCGACCTGCCGGCCCGGCGCCGGCGCACACGCCCAGAGCGTGCACGAGCTCGCCAACGGCGTCGACGCCGCGCTCAGCGGTTCGGTCGTGCTGCTCGCCCTGGGACTCGGCGTGGTGTTGATCGTCATGCACGGGCAGCGGATCCCGAACCTCGCGGTCGGCCGAGCCTCGGCGCGCGCGTCGGCACAGCGGTCAGCAGGCTGATCACCGGGTGAGCGCGCGGGGCGGGCATCGGCCCCGCCCCCGCGCGCGTCGCGATCGGCGATGGGCCATCCGTAGTCGGCTCGTCTTATCACTCGGTTCGTTCCGCAGCGGTGCGCCGTTCCAGCGCCGCGCACACCGGTACCGCGGACGAGCGACCCTAGACAAATGTCCTACTCCGGACATGAGCCCGTGTGTGTATGTTGCCGCCGTCTCCGGCTTTTGGGAGACGTCTCCATCGGTGTATTGAGGTGTTCGGTGTGCACCGGATCTCGGTAGGTGCTGGCATGGTCGGAACGCTCTTCATGGCAGCTGCCGTTGCGATCGCCGTCGGGGCGCAGAGAAGCCCGCATTCGAAGGTTGTTGCGTCACGCTGTCGCGCACGGCTCCCCCACCACGCCTCGGACCTGAGCGAACGCCACTCGACCATCGCGCCGATGTCGGCCGATGCCGCCGAGATCGAGCGACTGCGGCGAGCTCAGGGAGCGCCGGACCGGTGTTATGTGCTCAGCGAGGACGAGGACGTGAGCTTCGTGTCGCTGGCCGAAGGTGCGGACGGCATCGTCCCCCGGGACGGCGCAGGCTTAGCGCCGTGCCTTTTGAGGCGGATGGCTCTCGACTCCGACGAAGCTCCTCCGACGAAGCTCCTCGACGGCAATTGATCATGGCGCGGTCAGGCGACGGCCGGTCTCCCGAGGATGCAATGTGAGCCCTCGGAGCCGGGTCATCCTGCCGCCCCTGAACCTCACCGAAGAGGCCGTTCTGCTGGCCCTCGACGGGCAGCGGTCCCGGCTCCGCGTGGTGGTCAATGCTGCGGCGCACGCAGATGGTGAGCCGCACATGACGCTTCGCGGCGCGCGTCGTTCGCTTCGCGCCGCTGGCCTCGTCGAACGCGTCGGGCCTCGGAGCTACAGGCCCACGGCGGCCTCGGCGCGCGTCGAGCGGCGCCGCCTCGTGGGCGGCATCCTGTTCTATCCCAAAGGCGCCGCGCCGCGCGAGATCGACCTGGCCGTCCTGCTGCTGCTCTCCGGCACGATGCCCACGCGGGCCCGGCGCCTCACCCGCGGGCTGATGGTCGCGCTTCCTGCCGACGCGATCACGCCGATGATCACGTGGCTGATGCGCCAGTACGGCGTCTCCACCCCCAAGGAGCTGGCCGATGAGATCATGTGGGAGACGCCGGAGCCGATGCACTTCGAGGAAGGAGCGTTCGACCCCGGGATGGCGGCGGGGCTTGACGGCGCCTAGCTGTAGTTCCTGAGGACGTTTGCAGGTTGGACGTGCGGTATGTACGAGACCGGCGAGCGGTTCTGCAGCCGCGAGTACCCCGGTTTGTAGGTCCGATAGTCGTGCCTTCGACAGGTTCCTGCGCCGCCCAGCGGAGGGTTCTCGCCTACGGAACATGAGGCGCCACACACACCCGCGGGTCCGGTCCGTCGCGCTCTGGCGACGAGGATCAGGACCGCAGCATCGTCACGCCGTCTGCCGACTGGGCTGCCGTGCCCAACGCACGGCCCACGCTCGCCAGGGCGACCGCCGCTTCGCGGCTGCGCAGGACCGTGGGTCGAGCCCGTCGCTACGTCGACGCCGGCGCGCCGGTCGCCCGGCCATGATCCTCACCACCAAGCGGCACAAGGTCCTTCACCCCAGCGAGACCTACCGTCTCGGCGTCGCCCTCTGGCTCGCCGACGCCCTCGCAGACGCGCCTGCCGGCGTCATGAGCCTCGCCGAGCGCAAGCTGCTCGAGCGTGAGATCACCATCCACGGGGGCGTCCTGCGGATCGAAAACGGCTGGGGCCACGAGCTCTACCGCGGCCTCGCCACGCCGCTCGATTACTGGCGCTACAACAGGCGCCGCCTCGAGCACGACGCCGACGGCTGGACCACGGCCCTGGATGGCTTTGATCAGGTTTGCCCCCGCGCAGATCGGTGGCTGCTGATGATCGGGCTGGCCCTGCGCCTGGCGTCTAGCGGCGCTCGCGGGCGTGCTGATGTTCCTATGGAGCCACCTGCCAGGCCCGCTGGGCTCCAGCGCGCCGGCGGCGCTCGCGCGCCTGAACGCGGCGCTGCCCTGGCACCACGAGAACGCATCGAGCTTCGGCACGGTGGAGGCCGTCGTCGATGGCGACACGCTCCGCGTCCGGCTCGCCGATGGCGACACCACGCGCGTGCGGCTACTCATGGCCGACGCCTCCGAGCACAACGCCACCCGCACCTCGACCGGCCACCACATCGACGGCGGCGGCACCGCCGCGCTCAACCACATGGCCTCGATAATCAAGCGCGGCGATCGGCTCCGCCTCACCGCCGATCCAAACCAGGACGACCCGACGGCTACGGCCGCCGGCTCGCCTACATCTCGCAAGACGGACGCGACCTCGGGCGGCTCATGATCCGCGCCGGGTGGGCTGAGGTCTACATCTAACGACCAGCCCGGGCTGCGCGTCGTGGCCTACCAGGCCGCGGCCCTGTCTGCCCGAACCCACCACCGCGGCGTCTATGCCGCCTGCGGCGGCGACTTCCATCGCGCGGCGCAGTGACCCTCTGCGCCCCGAGCTCTGCGATGCGCCGCTGGTCTGCGAGCACTGCCACGCCGCCGTCTGTGACGGCCTGCGTTCGCAATCTGACACCGGTGCGGCCCGCGACTCGGTCCTTCGTCCACTCCCGCCCCAGTTCCAGACCGAGCGGCCCGGCGCCATACAGATTCCGCCCCGTCCGCCGATTCGTCAACCGTCGCGGTTGCACGCAGATGTACACACCCGGCCGAACATCCGCATGACCTGGCCTCCCGTTAGCCGACGTTCCCACCATGGGCCAGGGCTCGCGCTAATCGTCGCGCTCGCCGCGATGACCCTCACCGCGCTCCTTCCGCCCGCGGCCCACGCCGGCTCGCCGACGATCTCGCCGGGATGACACATCGCAGCGTCTGCGACACCTCGTGATAATGCGCACCAGACGGCATCAATGACGAGTGATGAATGAACAGCGAAGTAGGCCATGCGTCCAACTTCAAGCCTGTCACCGCATGCCGCGCGCGCAACCGGGCGACGAGGGCCGCAGGACCCCAACAGCGCGCACGCCTCGGCTTCAAGGATGGCCGAGAGCTGTACATGTCAGCGCCGCTTAGACGTCACGGATGACCGTCTCCACCCGCCCAAAAGATTCTGCGCCACGGTTGTTGGGCCGCCCGCCTAAGGGGCAGATGCGCACCGCAAGCCCGCTCGAGCACGTCATCGCCCATCAGGACGACTACGTCCGACACATCCACGGCCACTTCTTCCGCACGCTGTCAAGCGCCGCCTGCGCCGACGCCGTCCAGGACGCCTTCATCGCGGCCTTCCAAAGCGAGGACTTCACCGGGCTCGACGCCGACCAGCGCGGGGCCTGGGTCCGCACCCGCGCCTACCGCAACGCGATCGACCAGATCCGGCTCCTCAAGGGACGCCCCGATCGCGGCGCCCCCGAGCGCGCCGCCGTCGTCTCCCTGGACGAGCTCCCGCTCGAGTCGCTTCCCGGCGCGCCCGACGGCGTCGGCGACGACGACCCACGCGCGGACGACGCCGCTGCGGTGCTGGAGGCCTTCAACCGCCTGCCCGACGCCGAGCAGCGCGTCATCGGCCTCCGCCACCTCGACAACCTCGACCGCAGCGCCTGTGCGCGGCTGCTCGGCCTCTCCGAAACCCAGTACAAGCGCAAGCACACCGACGCCGTGCGGCGGCTCATCAACCTCGTCATCCAGACGCGCCCGCACGACACGTGCCTGCAGGCGCGCACGCTGATCGACCTCTCGGTCAACGACACGCTCGATCACGACTCGCTCGCGCGCCGCGACGCACACCTGGCCGGCTGCGCGCATTGCCGCCAGTACCAGCGCCGCAGCCGCGGACTGCTGATCTTCGTTCCCCTGCCGGCGCTGGCCTTCAGCGACCGCTTCGCGGCCCGCCTGCACGGCCTGCTCGAGCGCTTGATGCCCATGGCCCAGAACGCCGACGCAGCTACCACCGCGGGCGGTGCCGGAGCACTGGGCGCCGGCGGCGCCAAGCTCGCCGCCGTCGTTGCCGCCAGCGTCGCCACCGTCGGCGGCGGCACCGCGGTCATTCACCACCAGGTCACCCACCACGCGCCGGCCAAGGCCGCGGTCGTCCAGGCCAAGCCCGTCGTCGCTCGCGCGGCTGCGCCGACCACGACCGGTGCACAGCCGGCCGCGAGCTCAACCAGCGCCTCTCGCGCCGCCGCAGCGGCCAAGGCCCGCGCCAGGGCGAAGGCTGCCGCCCGCCGCAAGAAGGGCACGGCAGCTCTCG
>JAQGMU010000659.1 GCA_028292195.1 Ramlibacter sp.
TCATGGGCTTGGAGAACGACTTCGCGCTCGTGAAGGGCGGGGGGTTCCGTGCCTGGCAGCGCCTCGGCCTCCGGTGGCGCCGCGCCCTCGAGGAACACCGACCGGAGGATGTCGCCCCGTGCTAGCAGGTCCGCAGTGGGCCCGGAGTAGCGGACCTGGCCCTTTTCCATGAAGTAGGCACGGTCGGCAACGGTGAGCGCCACGTTGACGGACTGCTCGACCAGGATGATCGAGGTGCCCTTGGCGTTGACCTGCCGCAGGATCTCGAGCAGCTGCTCGACGATAACCGGCGCGAGCCCGAGGGACAGCTCGTCGATGATCAGCAGCTCTGGCTCGGCGATGAACGCCATTCCCACTGCGAGCTGCTGGGCCTCTCCGCCGGACAGGTTCCCGGCCAGGCCGTTCCAGCGCTCAGCCAGCCGTGGGAACCACTCCAGCACCTGCGCCTGGGCGGCGTCTGCCCGCTCTCGGGCCGCCTGTCCCTTCGCCATCCACCGCGCGCAACGGAAGTGGTCGGCGACGGTGACCGTGGGGAAGATGGCCTTGCCGCCGGGCACCTGGACGATGCCGGCCGCCACCCGCTCAGTCGGCGACGCGTGCGTGATGTCCTGACCGGACAGCACGATCGAGCCCGCCGAGGCCTTCGACAGCCCGCTGACGGCGCGGAGCAGAGTTGACTTCCCCGCCCCGTTGGTCCCCAGCAGTGCAAGCACCTCACCACGGCGGAGGTGCAGGTCGACGCCGAACAGCACCTGCACCCCGTCGTAGCCCACATCGACGCCTCGGCAGACCAGCACCGCGTCGTCCGGCGGATCATCGGCATGGACCGCCTGCGGAACGGATTCGACGGCCTCCTCCGACGCCGTGACCTCGTGTCCCAGCTGCTGCCGTCGCGAGACCCAAGCATGGAACCGATCGCGCACTGCCGCCCCTCCGGCGGCTAGGCCACCGGGGAAGAAGGCCAGCACGATGAGCACCCCGGTGGCTAGTGCCACCTGGTCTGCCACCGGCACGACACTGGCCAGCCCCAGGTGAGCGAGGAAGCCGAAGATGGAGGTCCCGAAGTACCTCAAGGTCTGGTAGAAGACCGCTCCGAGGACGGCTCCGTACGGGCTGGCGATGCCGCCCACGATGGCGAACACGAAGACATCGATGCTGCGCTGCAGCGCGAACGTCGTCGGGCTTAGGGCACCGACCTGGTAGCTGTAGAGAGCACCTGCCAGCGCGGCGACAGAACCGGACATGGCGAAGGCCGCCAGCTTGGTGCGGGTGGCGACCACGGCAAGAGCCTGAGCGGCACGCACGTTGTCGCGTTGGGCGATGAAAACCCGGCCCGACCTGGTGGCGCGGACGCGGCGGGCCGACAGCATGCACAGCACGAGCACCGTCAGACAGACGAAGTAGAAGGACCGATCGCTCGTCACGTCGAACCTGCCGAAGAGGATCGGACGGTCGATCGACTGGTTGTCTTCTGGGAGCAGCCAGCCGAGGTAGCGCCGGTCGAGGACGACCCGCTCCACGACCGCTGCCAGGGCCAGGGTCACGACGGCGAGGAACAGGCCTGGCAGGCGGAGCGCCGGGATGCCGATCGCCAGGGCGACCAGAGCACCCACGACGGCCGCGGCGAGGAGCGTGACGAAGAAGTCTGTGTGGTGCCTCGCTGCCAGCCCACCGGCCACCGCCGCACCGATCCCCGCGATGCCGAACTGACCGAGCGAGACCTGCCCTGCCCAACCGGTGAGCACGGTGAGGGACAGCGCGATCATCGCCGTGAGGACGATGAGGGTGAGGAAGCCCAGCCGCCCGGGGCTCACCAGGAGCGGCGCCACCACTGCGAGGAGCAGCGCGCCGACCCGGCCACCTCGCGCACCCCAGACGACCTCCGGAACGGTCCGCAAGGCCACCGGTACGGGGCGGCTCTCGGCGGAGGTCTGGAAGGTCTGCATGCCCGAGTCGTACGCCCGTGACAGGTTGCCGCCCTTGAGCAGGGCGACCAGCAGGACCGGGAGAACGAGCGCCACAGGCAGGTTCGGATTGCCCGTGGAGTAGTACGCAGCACGGTCGAGGACGCCGAGCCCGATGCCGGCCACGAGTGCGACCGACAGGCGGTCGAAGCGCGCGATGACAGCCGCAGCGAGGGGGAACAGCAGCAGCGAAGGGTCGATGTCGGCGCCCGCGACCTGCCCCACGACGGGCACCCGCAGGAAGGCTGAGGTTGCCGACAGCAGCCCAGCCAGCACCCAGACGAGGGTGGCCATCCGAGACACGGGGATGCCCAGCAGCCTCGCGCGGTCCGCGTTCTCCGCACTGGCGCGGACGGCCAGTCCGGTCCGCGTGAGCCGGAAGAACAGGCTGAGCGCGCCGACCACGAGCCCGGTGACGAGCACGATCGCGACGTAGTTGCCGTTGAGGACCACTTGCCCGATCGAGAAGCGGAGGCTGTCGAACGGCGTCGGAAGCCGACTCGACCCGAGCACCGATCCCCCGAACAGGGACGGCAGCGCGATCTCAACGACGATGAGGATCTGCCCGATGCCGATGGTCCCCACCGTGAGGATCAGCCGAGACTTGCCCGCGAACTTGGTCAACACCAGGCGCTCGGTGGCAGCGCCAAGGCTGGCGCTGCAGGCGAGAGCGGCCAGCAGCCCCACGACGTAGGGCGCATGCAGCTCCGTGATGATCAGCAGCCCGAGCACCGCGCCGGTGCCACCGAGAGCGGCCTGCGCGAAGTTGATGACCCGCTGAGCTCGGTAGACGAGGATCAGACCGAACGCCGGCAGGCTGTAGAGCAGGCCGAAGACGGCCCCTTCCACCAGGTTCCCGAGCGGCACGCCATCGGGGAAGGGGATGCCGCCCAGGACCTCAGTCGTCGATCCCCATCCCAGTGCCAGCTCCGCGCCGAGGAAGACCGCTGCTGTGGAGAGGACGAGCCGCAGCCACGAAGGCGTCTTGCCAGCGAGCCGCTTGCACTCGGATGTGACGACCAGCGAGGGGTGCGTCATCCGCTGCGGCCGGGAATCGACAACGGCTTGCTCGCGAAGCTCCCGACCCTGTGCCGCCGCCCTCCGTCGAGCGGGAGGTAGGTGCCCTGCTTGCCATTGGAGGGCGAGGTGCGAGCGGCGCTCCAATAGGTCATGCGCACGTCGGACTGCGCCGTGTAGTCGCCGCCCCCGAACTGCACGAGAGTGTGCAGGCGGTCACCGCCGTAGGCGGGCAACGTCAGCTCGCCCCGCTCGAAGCTCCCTGGGTCCAGATGCGCGCCGGCCTGCTGGATACCAGACGCGAGGACGCTGAAGTAGCCCTGTGCGCCGTCCGCGCTGAGGTAGAGGTTGCCCTTCCCACCGCCCGCGACATAGGCGGCGTGTGCGTCCAGGTGGTTCGGGTCCTGGCTCTCCGCCAAGTTGCCGAGACCGAACGCGTTCGCCCACTGCTTCTGGTCGTAGAGCTGAGCGACGGCGTCGAAGTCCAAGAAGT
>JAQGMU010000534.1 GCA_028292195.1 Ramlibacter sp.
TGGACCGCGCCTACTTCATGAAGCTGGCCGACACCTTCCGCTCGCCGCACCTGTGGAAGCGGGACGGCGGCCAGTGGAAGCTGCGCCACACCGTGTTCGACGGCTCCTGAAATGACCCAAAGGCACCTCCGATTGATCGCCCGGCTGGACATCAAGGGGCCGAACCTGATCAAGGGCGTGCACCTGGAGGGCCTGCGTGTCGTCGGCGACCCGAACGAGCACGCCATCCGCTATTACCGCGAGGGCGCCGACGAACTGCTGTTCATCGACATCGTTGCCAGCCTGTACCAGCGCAACAACCTGTCGGACATCATCAAGCGCGCGGCCGACCAGGTGTACGTGCCGATCACGGTGGGCGGTGGTATCCGCAGCCTGGCCGACGTCGCCACCATGATGCTGTCGGGCGCCGACAAGGTGGCCATCAACACTGCCGCGATCGGGCGGCCGGAACTGGTGGGTGAAGTGGCGAAGCGCTACGGCTCGCAGTGCATGGTGCTGAGCGTGGAGGCCAAGCGGGTGGCGCCCGGCAAGTGGGAGGCCTACACCGACAACGGCCGCGAACGCACCGGCAAGGACGTGGTCCAGTGGGTCAAGGAAGCCGTGGACCGCGGCGCCGGCGAGGTGCTGCTCACCTCGGTCGACCAGGAAGGCACCCGCAAGGGCTTCGACCTGCCCTTGATCCAGCAGGTCTGCGCCGCCGTCAACGTGCCGGTGACGGCCAGCGGCGGCTTCGGTGCGGCGGAGCACCTGGCGGCGCTGGCCGGCACCGACCTGTCCGCCGTGGCCGTCGCCGATGCACTGCACTGGAAGCGCATGTCGCTGAACGAGATCAAGGCCCATGCCCGCGCCGCCGGCTTCGACGTGCGGGAAGAGGTGCCGGAATGATTGCCGTCACCGTCCTCGATTACGGCATCGGCAACCTGCTGAACGTGCTGCGGGCCCTGGAACACTGCGGAGCGACGCCTACCGTGATCGACAAGGCAAGCCCGGAAGCCTTGAACGCGCCGCGCCTCGTGCTCCCCGGCGTCGGCGCCTTCGGCGACGGCATGGCCGAACTGCGCGCGCGCGGCTTCGACGACTTGGTGCGGCGCTTCGCCGCCACCGGCCGTCCCTTCCTGGGCATCTGCGTCGGCATGCAGATGATGTTCGAGGCCAGCGAGGAGATGGGCGAACACGCCGGCCTGGGCCTGCTGGCGGGCCGGGTGCGCGCGATTCCCGCCACGGCCACCGACGGCCAATCCCACCGCGTGCCGCACATCGGCTGGCGGCCCCTGCAGCCGGCGCGCGACTGGGGCGGCAGCATCCTGGCGGAAGTGCGGCCCGGCGAGCGTGCCTATTTCGTCCATTCCTTCAGCGCCGATCCGGCCGACGCCGCCGTTAGTCTGGCCGACGTGGACTACGACGGGCGCAACATCTGCGCCGCGGTACAAAGCGGCAACCTGACCGGTTGCCAGTTCCACCCAGAGCGCAGCGCCCATGCGGGCCTGGGCATGCTGCACAGGTTCCTCGCTTTATGAAGCCGAAAACGATCGCCACCATCTGTGCCCGCGGCGGCAGCAAGGGCCTGCCGGGCAAGAACATCCGCGCCTTCGCCGGCCGGCCGCTGATCGTCCACACGATCCTGCAGGCGCTGCGCTGCGAGCACATCGCCGGCGTCTACGTCTCCACCGACGACCAGGCCATCGCCGACATCGCGCGCGGCGCCGGCGCGCAGGTGCCCTACCTGCGGCCGGCGGCACTGGCGACCGACGCCGCGCCCAAGCTGCCGGTGATCGAGCACCTGGTGCGCTACCTGGAAGCCGGGGGCGCCGGCATCGCCCGCATCGTCGACCTGCAGCCGACTTCGCCGCTGCGCCGCAGCGCCGACATCGAGGCCGCGCTCGGGCTGCATCCGGAAGCCGAACTGGTGGTGAGCGTCACCGCCGCCCACGACAACCCCTACTTCAACCTCGTCGAGGCGCAGCCGGATGGAACGGTGCGCCTGTCCAAGGGCGACGGCAGCGCGCGCCGCCAGGACACGCCCCAGGTCTACGCGCTGAACGGCTCGATCTACGTCTGGCAGCGGGCCGCGCTGTCGAGGGCGGCGGAGCAGGGCCTGTGGAGCGTGCAGGCCCTTCCCTACGAGATGCCGCGCTGGAAATCGGTCGACATCGACGACCTGGAAGATTTCGAATACGCCGAGTGGCTGCTGGCCCGGCATGGGGCTGCGCGTGGCGGCTGAAGTCTTCGTCATCGCCGAAGCTGGCGTCAACCACAACGGCGAACTGTCGCTGGCGCGCCGGCTGTGCGATGTCGCCAAGTCCGCCGGCGCCGACGCGGTGAAGTTCCAGACCTTCCGCGCCGAGGACCTGGTGCTGCCGGGTGCGCCGACCGCCGGCTACCAGGCGCGCCAGACCGGCGAGAGCGACCAGTTCGCCATGCTGCGCAAGCTGGAGTTGAACGAGGACCAGCACCGCCAGCTGCGCGACCACTGCAACGGCATCGGCATCGAATTCTTCTCCACGCCGTTTTCCGAGGACGCGGTGGACCTGCTGGTGCGGCTGGGCGTCAAGCGCATCAAGATGCCCTCGGGCGAGCTGACCCATCGCGCGCTGGTCATCAAGGCCGCGGCCACGGGACTGCCGCTGCTGTTGTCCACCGGCATGGCGACCCTGGCCGAAGTGCAGGAAGCCCTGGACTGGGTGCGCCAGGCGCGCGGCAATACCGACCAGGTGGCGGTGCTGCATTGCACCTCCTCTTACCCGGCCGCGGACGACGCGCTCAACCTGCTGGCGCTGCAGACGCTGGCGCAAGCCACCGGCCTGGCCATCGGCTATTCAGACCACAGCACCGGCATCGAGGCTTCGCTGGCCGCCGTGGCCCTGGGCGCCACGGTGATCGAGAAACACATCACGCTGGACCGCCAACTGCCTGGTCCCGACCACGCCGCTTCCCTGGAGCCGGAAGAATTCGCCGCCATGGTGCGCGGCATCCGCCGCATCGCCCACATGCGCGGCGACGGCTTGAAGGCGCCGCGGCCCGAGGAGCAGGACGCGGCGCGGGTGGCACGCCGCAGCATCGTCGCCCTGCAGGACATCCCTGCCGGCGCCACGGTGACGGCCGCCATGGTGGCTTGCCGCCGCCCCGCTACCGGCATCGCGCCGCGCGATTGGGACCGCGTACTGGGGCGGAAGGCGGGCGTCGCCATTCCCGCCGGCACGGTGCTGCAATGGGACCAGTTGAATGGCTGAAGCGCGCCGCATCGTCTACCTGAGCGGCACCCGGGCCGATTTCGGCCTGATGCAGTCCACGCTGCAGCGCATGGCGGCGACGCCGGGCCTGCAAGTGCAGGTGGCGGTGACCGGCATGCACCTGGCTGCGGAACACGGGCACACCGTGGACGAAGTCGCGGCCAGCGGGCTGGACATCCGCGCCCGCATTCCCTACGACGTTTCCACCCGCAGCGGCGCCAGCATGGCCGGCGGCATCGCGGCCTGCCTGCAGGGAATGACCGAGTTGCTGTCGCAGGACCGCCCCGATGCCCTGCTGGTGCTGGGCGACCGTGGCGAGATGCTGGCCGGCGCCATCGCGGCGCTGCACGTCGGCGTGCCCTGCGTCCATGTGCACGGCGGCGAGCGCTCGGGCACCGTCGACGAGCCGGTGCGCCATGCCATCAGCAAGCTGGCCAGCTACCACTTCGTCGCCACCGCCGACGCCCGCGAGCGGCTGTTGCGCATGGGCGAGGAGGCCGGCCGCATCCATGTCACCGGCGCACCCGGCCTCGACGGCCTGCAGCAACTCGCGGCGATGGATCGCACGGACTGCCTGGCGGCCCTGCAGCTGCCGGCCGGCAGCCGTTTCGTGCTGGCCGTTTTCCACCCGGTGGTGCAGCAGGCCGGCGACGCCTTCGCGCAGACCCGGGCACTCGTCACCGCCCTGCAGCAAGTGGGGCTGCCGGTGCTCTGGCTGGAGCCCAATGCCGACGCCGGTTCGCGCGAGGTGCTGCGCGCGCTGGACGAAGCCACGCTGCCGCCCGGTTCGCGGCGGCAGCGCCACCTGCCGCGCCCGCTCTATGCGGCGGCGCTGCGGCAGTGCGAAGTGCTGGTGGGCAATTCCTCCTCCGGCGTGATCGAGGCGGCGAGCTTCGGCACCCCGGTGCTGAACATCGGCGACCGCCAGCGCATGCGCGAGCACGGTCCCAACGTGCTGGACGAACCGGCGGAAGCGGGCGCCATCGCGCGCGGCCTCGCTCACCAGCTCGGCCACGGCCGCTACGGATGCGACAATGGCTGGGGTGACGGCCGCGCCGGCGAGCGCATCGCCCAACTGCTCGCCACGCTGCCGCTGGACGCCAGCCTCCTCGACAAGATCAACACTTACTGAACGCGTGAAGCAAGCCTCCACCCTTGTCATCCTGGGCGCGGGCGGCCACGGCAAGGTGGTCGCGGACGCGGCGCTGGCCCGCGGCGCGTGGCCTCGCGTGGTTGCCACCGACCGCAATCCGGCACGCTGCCGTGGCGAACTGCTGCCCGGCGTGATCCTGCTGCCGCTGGATGCGGCGCTGGCCTTGCCCGATGCGGATTTCCACGTCGCCATCGGCTCCGCCGAAGCGCGCGAGCGCGAGACCGAGCTGCTGTCCGGCCGCGCGCTGGCCAGCATCGTTCATCCTGGCGCGACCGTTTCGCCACATGCCGTGATCGAAGCCGGCTGCTTCGTTGCTGCCCAGGCCGTGGTGGCACCGTCCGCCGTCCTGGGCCGCGGCGCGATCGTCAACCACGGCGCGGTCGTCGACCACGACGCGCAGGTCGGTGCCTTCACCCATGTCGCGCCCCACGCGGCGTTGGGCGGTGAAGTCCACGTCGGCCGCGGGGTGCTGGTGGGCGCGGGCGCCAAGGTGCTGCCGGGCCTGCGCATCTGCGACGGCGTGACGCTGGGCGCCGGCGCCGTGGTGCTGGCGACGATAGGCGAGCCGGGCGTCTATGCCGGCGTGCCGGCGCGGAGGGTGCGATGACCGAACAGGAGTTCCGCGACCTCTGCATCGCGCCGGAGTGCACGCTGCACGACGCGCTGGAGCGCTTGAACCGCACCGCGCGCGGCGTGCTGCTGGTGCTGGGCGCCGACGGCACCCTGCGTCGCACGCTCACCGACGGCGACATGCGCCGGGCCGCACTGAACGAGGTGCCGCCCACCGAATCGGTCGCCACGCTGCCGCAGCACAAGCCGTGGACCGTCGGCGAGGACGAGGGCCTGCCGGCCGCCGTCGCCCTGATGGACAAGCACGAGATCGACCACATCCCGGTGGTCGACGCGCAGGGCCGCCCGCGGGACGTGGTGCTGCGGCGCGAGCTGTCGCAGCGCATCTGGCTGTCCTCGCCGCACCTGGGCGACGAGGAAACTGCCTTCGTCGAGGACGCCTTCCGCACCAACTGGATCGCGCCGCTCGGCCCGCACGTCGACGGCTTCGAGCGCGAGCTGGCCGACTACGTCGGCGTCGGCCACGCCGCGGCGCTGAGCTCCGGCACCGCCGCCATCCACCTCGGCCTGCTGCTGCTGGGCGTGAAGCAGGGCGACACGGTGTTCTGCTCCTCGCTCACCTTCGTCGGCAGCTGCAACCCCATCCTGTACTGCGGCGCGCGGCCCGTGTTCATCGACTCCGAGCCGGGCTCCTGGAACATGTCGCCGCAGGCGCTGGAGCGCGCCTTCGAATGGGCGAAACGCGAGAACCGGCTGCCGCGCTGCGTGATCCTGGTCAACCTGTACGGCCAGAGCGCCGACATGGACGCACTGCTGCCGCTGTGCGAGCGCTATGGCGTGGCCGTGCTGGAAGACGCGGCGGAGTCGCTGGGCGCGCACTACAAGGCCAAGGCCAGCGGCAGCTTCGGCCGGGTCGGCGTCTATTCCTTCAACGGCAACAAGATCATCACTACCTCGGGCGGCGGCATGCTGGTGGCCGACGATGCCGACCTGGTGGTGCGGGCGCGCAAGCTTGCGACCCAGGCCCGCGAGCCGGCGCCGCACTACGAGCACGTCGAGATCGGCTTCAACTACCGCATGAGCAACGTGCTGGCCGGCATAGGCCGCGGCCAGCTGCGCGTGCTGGACCAGCGCGTCGCCAGCCGGCGGGCCGTGTTCGAGACCTATCGCCAGGCCCTGGCGGACCTGGCCGACCTGGGCGAGATCGCCTGGATGCCGGAGCCCGCGGGCATGCATTCGACCCGCTGGCTCACCTGCTTCACGCTGGCTGGGGATGGTTCCGGCGCGCGGCGCGACCGCTTGCTGCGCAACCTGGAGCGCCACTCCATCGAGGCGCGGCCGGTGTGGAAACCGATGCACCTGCAGCCCCTGTTCCAGGGCGCGCCCTACTTCCCGCATGCGCAAGGCGAGGACGTGGCCGCGCGCCTGTTCACGGCCGGCGTCTGCCTGCCGTCCGGCTCCAACCTGACCGAGGCGCAGCTGGCGCGTGTCATCGACCAACTGCGGCGGGCACTGGCGCGCGCGGAGGCCTAGTGTCCTGTCCCACAAATTCCTGCGCTCTCG
>JAQGMU010000563.1 GCA_028292195.1 Ramlibacter sp.
GCGGCGGCAACGACATCGTGGGCCGCGTGGTGGCGCAGAAGCTTTCAACGCTTCTGGGACAGGCCGTGGTGGTGGACAACAAGCCCGGCGCGGCAGGCGACATCGGCGCGGAGTTCGTCGCCAAGTCGGCGCCGGACGGATACACCATCCTGCTGATCCCCAACACCTCCGTGGTGAGCGTGGCCATGACACGGCGGCCCATGAAGTACGACATCATGAAGGACTTCACCCCGCTGGCGCTGTTGAGCGTCGCGCCCATGGTGGCGGTGGTGAACCCACAAGTCCCGGCGAACGACTTTCGCGAGTTGCTTGCGCTCGCCAGGGCGAACAGCGGCAAGATCAACCACGGCACCGCCGGAGTGGGCACGCTGGCCTACATCTCGGGCGAGTGGCTGAACTCCGTGACCGGCGCCAACATCGTCGCCGTTCCCTATCGCGGCACGGGCCCGGCCTTGAACGGCCTGCTGGCCGCCGAAGTGCAGATGATGTTCACGCCGCTGTCGGGCGTCGAGGGCTTCGTCAAGGAAAAGCGCCTGCGCATGGTGGGCCACATGGGCGACAGGCGCCTCGCTGCCTATCCCGAGGTGCCGACCCTGATGGAGTCCGGCGTGCCTGGTTTCGACGTCAACCTCTGGTACGGCCTGGTCGCGCCGGCAGGGACCCCGGCGGCCGTGATCGCCCGCTACGAGTCCGCGCTGGCGCAGGTGCTCAGCGACCCGGTGACGATGAAGGATCTCGACAGCCGCGGCGCGCCCGTGAAGTACGGCAACTCGCAGGCCTTCGGCAGGCTGATGGCCGACGACCTCGCGCGCTGGCGCGAGATCGCGAAGAGCGCGAAGATTTCCATCGACTGATCGCGTGCGCCCGGCTCAGAGCGGTGCCAGCTCGTTGAAGTTCAGCTTCAGTCCCGCACGCGGCCATCGCATCTTGACCAGCCCGCCGGTGGCCGACTGGGTGACCCAGACGTCGCGCATGTCGTCGCCGCCGAAGCAGAGGTTGGTCGTGGTGCGGTCCGGCAGCGACACGTACTCCTCCCCGCTGCCATCCGGCCGCACCGAGCTGAGGCCGCCGCGGATCAGCGTGGCGACGCAGATGCGGCCGTCGGCCTCCACCTTCAGCGAGTCGAGTCGCTGGTAGTGGGCAGAGCCCCAGACATACGTGCCGCCGCTGGGCGAGGGATATCCCAGCTTGCGCAGCTGGCCCGGCGCTTCGATGACGAACGACCAGAGGCGACCGGTTTCCGTCTCGGCCACGTACAACACGTCTTCGGCGGGCGAGAGCCCAACGCCGTTGGGAAAGGGAATCGGGAAGATCACTTCCTCGATGCGGCTGCCGTCGGGCAGCGCGTAATACACGCCGCCGCGGTCGACCTCGCGCTCGCGGCGCTTGCCGTTGCAGGTGAAGTAGAAGCCGCCGTGCCGGTCGAACACCAGGTCGTTCGGTCCGTGCAACTTGTGGCCGCGGCACTCGGTGTAGAGGGTGTCGACCTTGCCCGTGCGCAGGTCCACGCGCTGGATGCTGCCGCCCCTGTAGTCTTGCGGCTGGCCGCCGGGACGCAGCAAGCCGGGTTCGCGGATCCATTCGAAGCCGCCGTTGTTGCAGATGTAGATTGCGCCGTCGGGGCCGACCGCAGCTCCGTTCGGGCCGCCGCCGGTTTGGGCGACGCGCTCCTTATCGCCGTTCGGGTGCACGCGCGTCAGGCAGCGCTGCTCGATCTCCACCACGAGCACGGAGCCGTCGCGCAGGACGACAGGGCCCTCCGGAAAGCCAAGGCCGGTGGTCACCGACTCGTGCTTTGCATAGGGGCCGGCCGCGATGCCGGGGTTGCTTTGCTGTTCGCTCACTGGCTTTTCCTTTTCTCTTGCTGTCAGGGCCGCGGCAGCCAGCCGCGCGCCTGGAAGTTGCCGAGGATGCGGCCGAACATGGCTTCGGTGTCCACGCAATCATGGAAGCCGGCCTGCCGCAGCTTGATTGTGCTCACCAGGCGCGCGGGTGGCGGCGCCTGCAGCCCGAAGCAGAACTGGCGGTCCGCGTACGAGAACCCCTGGCCGACGAAATCGTCGAGCGACTCGGGCGCCTGCAGGCCGTGCCGCCGCACGATCGCGGCCCAGCGTTGCTGCTGCGGTGGCATCGCTTCGGCCAGGCGCAGCGGCCGGTCGCCGCCGCAGCGCATCCCCAGCGCGGCTGCAATGGCCGGCCAGAGGTTGCGCCACTCGTACACGTCACCGTTGGTGACGTTGAAGGTTTCGTTGCGCGCGCCCGCGGAACCCGCCGCCCATTCGCACACGCGCGCCAGATGGTCCGCGTCCACGGCCTCGCGCACCCACGACACGCCGCCGGGGAAGTGCAGGGGCTCGCCTTGCTCCTTCAGCAGCGCAGCGTAGGCGCCTAGCGCCGGGATGATGTTCATGTGGCTGCCCAGCGACTCGCCGAAGATCACCTGTGGCCGCAGGATGGTCCAGTGCCAGCCCTGCCCAAGCTGGCGCTCGCGCACATAGTCCTCCTGCAGCCAGTAGAAGGCGGCGTGCGGCGCGCGCGGTGCGTTCTCTCGCGCCGGGATGGGGATGGCGTCACCCGGCGCACCGTAGGCCTTGGTCCCTTGCAGCAGCGTGAACTGGCGCAGTGTGCCGGGCTGCCGTGCGAGCAACGGGTCGAGCGTGTTGCGCAGGAGCGCGAGGTTGAACTGCATCTGCCGCGGCTCGCGCCAGCCCTGGGTGCCGGGCTCTTCCGAATAGGCTGCGAAGACGACGTGCGTGACGTCGCGCAGGCTGCCGACCGCTTCGTGCGAAGCGCGTGCATCGGACAGGTCGACCGGCAGATGCCGCGCGGCTTCCAGCTCCGTCGGCTGCCGCCGCGAGAGGGCTGTCACGCGCCAGCCGCGCCGCAGGAAGTGGCGTGCCGCGGCGTAGCCGACCAGCCCGCTGGCGCCGGCAACCAGCACATGGGGCGAGTTCAGCTTGCCCTCCGGATGTTCACGATGTGGACAGATGCCATCTTCTTATCCACAGCATACGGCCGCCGGAGCGTGCAGCCATCAGTACATGCCATGAGTTGCGTTGCGTCGCTGCGACCGTATCATCCGGCGCGAGCTTTCGTTCATCGCGTCCACATCGTGGACAGAAGCGACTCATCCAGGAGACACACGTGCGCCGATCCCTTCTTCTCGCCGCGGCAGCCAGCGCCGCTCTCGCCTGCTTGCCGCTCACGGCCGCCGCCCAGTCCGCGTGGCCCTCGGGTCCCATCCGTGTCGTCGTGCCAACGACTCCGGGCGGCGCTTCCGACATCATGATGCGCCTGCTCGCGCAGAAGATGTCCGACTCCATGAAGGTCGCGGTGGTCGTCGACAACAGGCCGGGCGCCGGTAACGTGATCGGCAGCGACATCGTGGCCAAGGCTGCGCCGGACGGCTACACGCTGCTGCTGACCTATACGGACCACGTGTTCAATCCCTTCCTGCACGCGCAGATGCCGTATGACACGGTGAAGGACTTCACGCCCATCGGCATGATCGGCTCGGTGCCGTTGCTGCTCGTCACGCGGCCGGACAGCCCGGTGCGCAGCGCGGCAGAGTTGATCGCCCTCGCCAAGGCGCAGCCGGGCACGCTCAACTTCGGGTCCGCCGGCAGCGGGTCATCCCTGCACCTCGCGGGCGAGCTGTTCAAGTCCATGGCGAAGATCAACGTCGTCCACGTGCCCTACAAGGGCACGACACCGGCCTTCGTGGACCTGATGGGTGGGCAGATACAGTTCCTGTTCCCCACCAGCGTCTCGGCGGCCAGCCACGTCCAGTCCGGCAAGCTCAAAGTGCTGGGCATCAGCAGCGCCAGGCGCGCGCCCAACCTGCCGGACGTCCCCACCATCGCCGAATCGGGCCTGCCCGGCTACGAAGCGTCGATCTGGTACGGCATGCTGGCGCCGGCCGGCACCCCGGCGCCGGTGGTCGCACGCATCAACGCCGAATTGCACAAGGCCCTGGCTGCGCCCGAGGTGCGCGCCAAGCTGATCGAGAACGGCTTCACCATCACGCCGGGCACGCCGGAGGAATTCGCCAGGAAGATCAGCAGCGAGCTCGATCGCTGGGGCGCGCTGATCAAGGAAGCGAACATCAAGCTCTGATGCCGCTTGCCTCACCGCGCCAGCTCGGCCGCGATCTCGCGGGCCTGCGCCGCCAGCAGGCCCGCGAGCTCCTCGCGCCGGTCGTTGATGCGCTGCGCCGGGCCGGAGATGCTCAGCGCCGCGATGGGCTCGCCCGCCGCGTTGCGGATCACCTGGCCGATGGAGCGCACGCCGAGCGACGCCTGCAGCGCATTCAGCGCGTAACCCTGCCTGCGGGTAGCGGCCAGCTGCTGCCGGAGTTTCTTTTCCGTCAAGTTGGAAAAGAGGCCGTAGCGGTGCAGGTTGTGCGTGATCACCTCCTTCTGCTGGCCTGCCGGCAAGGCAGCGAGGATCGCCAGGCCGGCCGCGCCCACGCCCAGCGGCCGTTGCGTCCCCTCGTCGATGGTGACGATGCGCACGCCAGAGGACCCCTCCTGCCGCAGGATGCAGCGGCCGTCCTCGCCGACCCGCACGATCAGGTAGACCGTGTCGCCGGTACGGCTGGCGATGCGACGCACGCGCTCGGCGCACAGCTTGCGCAGGCTCTCGTGCGCTCCGATGCTGCCGCTCAGGTTGGCGAAGAAATCGCCCAGCACATAGTTGCGGCTGTCCGGGTCCCGGTAGAGGAAGTGCTGCCGCTCCAGGCAAGTCGCGATTCGGAATGCCGTCGGCCGCGAGACGCCGAGAGCGCCCACGATTTCCTGCAGCGAGACACCGGCGCGCGAGGCCGCGACGACCTGGCGCAGCACCTGCGCCGCGCGTTCGATCGCCTGCGTGCCCGTCGGGGCAGCCGCTGCATCCACGTTCTTCCTGGCCGGCTGGCCGGTCCTTGCCATGTTCGCCTTAGGTCCGCATCGACAGCTGCGGATTATGCGCACCTGAATCCATCGAGCCCATTCCAATGAGCAACTCCTCTTCCGTCCAACTCACATCCTCCCTCAGCACTTTCGCGCGCCAGCTGCGCTTCGAAGAGGTGCCCGCGCTCGGCGTGGAGCGCGTGCGCAATGCCATCATCGACTGCATCGCCTGCATGCTGGCGGGCACCGCGACCGAGCCCGCCCGCATCGCCGCAGAGTGGGCGCGCGAGGAGGGCGGCACGCCGCGCGCCACCGTCCCCGGCTTCGGCTTCGCCACCTCGCCGACGCTGGCGGCGTTGGTCAACGGCGTGAGCGGCCACGCCCTGGACTACGACGACGTCAGCCCGCCCATGATCGGCCACCCGAGCGTCGCTCTCGTGCCGGCTCTCCTCGCCGCCGCCGAAGTCGCTGAATCCAGCGGGGCCGAACTGGTGACGGCTTACGCGATCGGGCTGGATGCCGCCGCGCGGCTGGGCCGGCTGATGAACCCGGAGCACTATGCGCATGGCTGGCATGCGACCTCCACGCTCGGCGCGGTGGGCGCTGCGGTTGCCAGCGGCCGGTTGCTGGGCCTGGACGACGCGCAAATGCGCAATGCCATCGGCATGGGCGCGTCCGGCGCCGGCGGGCTGCGCAAGAATTTCGGCTCGATGACCAAGGCCCTGCACGCTGGCCAGGCGGCGCAGCGCGGGCTGTCAGCGGCGATGCTGGCGAAGCGTGGCTTCGACGCCGACCCGGAGATCCTGTGCGGCGACCACGGCTTCATCGACGCGTTCCGCGGCGGCCGCGCGCAAGCCGCCGATGCGGCTTCGATCACGTTCGACACCAGCCAGCCGCTGGAGATCGTCGCCAGCGGCGTCGGCCTGAAGCAGTACGCCTGCTGTGGTTGCACGCACATCGCCATCGATGTGCTCCTGGACCTGGTGAAGGCCCAGCGCTTCGGCAGCGAAGATGTAGAGCGGATCGAGTGCGGGGTGAACCCGCTCGCCCCCGGCGTGCTGATCCACAACCGCGCGGCGACCGGCTTCCAGGGCAAGTTCAGCATGCAGTACAGCGTCGCCGTTGCGCTGCTCGATGGCGAGGCGGGGCCGCGGCAGTTCGAGGATGAGCGTGCCCAGCGCGGCGACGTGCAGGCGATGCAGCAGCGCGTCTCCATGCACGTGGACCCGGACATGCCGGTGCAGCACGGCGTGTTCCCCACGCGCGTCACCGTGCACCTGAAGGACGGCCGCACGCTCGGGGGAGAGGCGCACAAGGCGCGTGGCATGCATCCGGACCTGCCCCTGAGCGCCGAACAAGTGGCGGCGAAGTTCAGGCAGTGTGCCGCGCAGTCGGCGCAGAAGGTCGATGCAGAGCGCGCACTGGGCCTGCTGCTGCGGCTCGAGCACTTGCGCAGCGCGCGCGAGCTGATGTCCGTATTCCGCTGAACCCAGGCAGTGAGGCCCTGCCTCACTCCTTGACGTTCGCGAGCTTCACCGCGGCCAACGACGCGTTCCTGTGTTTGCATGGTGTGCAGACACCCTGTGTCAACCCCCGGTGCTGGCGAGATGCAAGATGGGGCCGATGTGTCGTTCTGGGTTGGCGGTCCGTCCAAGCTCGCCAAATGACCGACAGCCATGCTCGCGCGAGCACACGCTTCTGCGCACGAGTTGCTCACCGCG
>JAQGMU010000570.1 GCA_028292195.1 Ramlibacter sp.
CTACGTGCTGGTGATCCTCAAGACCGGGCCGAACAAGGTGCCGCCCGGCGCCGAACGCGACGCCATGTTCAAGGGCCAGTTCGCCAACATGAACCGGCTGGCGGCCGAGGGCAAGCTGGCGCTGGCCGGCCCGTTCGACGGCGTCGACAGCTGGCGCGGCCTGTTCGTCTTTGCCGTGCCCGACATCGAGGAAGCCCGCAAGCTGGTCGCCACCGACCCCGTGATCAGCAGCGGCGAAATGATCGCGGAATACCACAAGTACTACGGCTCGGCGGCGCTGATGCTGGTCAACGAAGCGCACGGCAAGGTGGCGCAGAAGCGCTTCTGAGGTCGATGCTGGGGTGCGCCGCGCGCACCCCAGCCTACCCCGGCACAAACCCTGAGCCCTCAGGCACAGGCGCGCCGCTATGCTGAGCCCCGCGAAAGCGAACGCTCGTTCTTTTCTATCGGGGGACAACAGCATGAAGAAATTCTCGAGGACATTCGAACGCGGGCTGCTGGCAGCCGCGTGCGCGGCAGCCGCATTGCTGGCCAGTTGCGGCGGCGGCGGCGATGCGGCGGGCCCGCGGGTTGCCATTGCGCGCGTGATCGTTGCCGGCGACAGCCTGGCCGACGTGGGAACTTTCGGGTTCAAGTTCACGGTGCAGAACTCGGCGGATCCGGCCGGCTTCCCGATCTACCCGCAGCTGATCGCACAGGACTTCGGCATCACCAGCCAGTGCAACTTCTACCGCTTCACCGGCACCACCTTCGTGGCCAACAGCACGCCGGGCTGCACCAACTTCGCCATTGGCGCCGGCCGCGTGGTGAACCCGGCCAGCCAGGGCGGCGCCGCCGGCCCGCAATCGATCCCGCTGCAGCTGGCCACGGCGGCCAACGCGGCGGGTGGCATCTACACCGCCACCGACCTGGTGCTGGTGGACGGTGGCGGCAACGATGCCGCCGACCTGGTGGGTGCCTACCTGGGTGCGGCCCGCGGCGGTGCCGGCCTCACCGCCTACCAGGCCTTCCTGGCGCAGCAGCTCGATGCCGCCACCATCGCGGCCACCCTGGCGCAGCCCAATGGCGGGGCGCTGGCCGCCGGCCTCTACATGCAGAAGGTGGCCGACACCTACTACAACGCCATCAAGCTGAACGCGCTGGACAAGGGCGCCACCCACGTCGCCGTGCTCAATGCGCCGGACATCACGCTGACGCCGCGCTTCCAGCAGGTGCTGGCCGGCGTGGCCGCGGCCAACGGCGGCGGCACGGCCGGCGCCACCGCCTCGGCTACGCTCAAGGGCGCCATCCAGCAATGGATCACCGCCTTCAACACCGAGCTGAGCGCCCGCATCAGCGGCGACAGCCGCGTGGCGCTGGTGCCTTTCTATGAGGACTTCACCGACGAGATCGCGCACCCGGTGGACTACGGGCTGAGCAACGTGACTCAAGCCGCCTGCCCGGCGACCGGCGTCGATTCCTCCGGCCTGCCGAGCTACACCTTCACCACCTGCACGTCGGCCGCGCTCGACGCCGCCCCGCCCACCGGCCTGGCGGCCGGCTGGTGGCAGACCTGGACCTTCTCCGACAGCTTCCACCCGACGCCGTACGGCCACCGCCTGCTGGCCTCCTCGATCTCCCGCGCGCTGGCGCGGGCCGGCTGGATCTGAACCCGAACGACGCGAGGACCATTCCATGAACAACAACAAGACTTTCTTCCGCCTGGCCGGCGCGGCCGCCCTGGCCGGCGCCGCGCTGTCCGCACAGGCGCAGGCCGCCGGCACCTGGATGTTCAGCGGCGGTGTCACCCACATCTCGCCCAACACCTCCAGCGGCACGCTGTCGCCGCCGGCGCCCCCCGGCACCACGGTGGACATCGGGGCCGACACGCAGGCCACGCTGGCGGTGGGCCGCATGATCACCGACAACTGGTCGGTGGACGTGCCGATCGGCTTCGGCTTCAAGCACTCCATCAAGGGCGACGGCGGCATCGCCGGCGTGGGCGAGATCGGCACCGTGAAGGCCCTTCCCATCAGCGTGTTCGCGCAATACCGCTTCCTGGAGCCGACGGCGCGCTTCCGGCCCTACGTGATGCTGGGCCTCACCTACGCCCACTTCTACGGCGAGCGCGGCAGCGCCACGCTGAACGCGCTGAACCCGATCAACCCGCCGGGCGGCACGCAGCTGAAGGTGGACTCGAAATTCGGCCTCACGCCCGGCTTCGGCGTGACGGCCATGCTGACCGGGCGCTGGTTCCTGGAACTGCAGTACGCGCACTCGTTCCTCAAGACCACGACCACGCTGTCGTCGGGCCAGCACATCGACACGCGCCTCAATCCCGACGCCTACCGCGTCAGCGTGGGCGTGCAGTACTGAGGCGGCCTGGCACGCAGTTTCACCGGCGGCGCGCACCGGTGGCTGTACGAAGCCGCACTTCCTTCGCCGCGGCCCGCCCTTTATGATGGTCATGGAGGGCCGCGATGAAGGACGAGATGCAGGGCGAGCCGGTTGGCGCCGAGCCTGGCAGGCGCTACCTGACCCTGCTCTTCGCCGACCTCTCGCACTCGACCGAGCTCGCCGAGATCATGGAGACGGAGCACTACGCGGCCATGCTGGCCGCGGTGCGCGACGTCTACCAGGACACCATTCCGCGCCACGGCGGCATGGTGGTCCGCGTCCAGGGCGACGGCCTGCTGGCCCTGTTCGGCTACCCGCTCACGCGTGAAGACGATGGCCGCAGCGCGGTCGCGGCCGCCCTCGAAATCCACCAGCGGGTGCGCGAGCTGCGGATCGCATTGCCGGACGGGCTGGCGCTGTGCCTGCACACCGGCATCCATTCCGGGCTGGTCCTGCTGCGCAGCGGCAACGTCGAACTGGGACGCTTCGAACTGCTCGGGCCGGTGCCCAACATCGCCGCCCGGCTGTCGGACGCCGCCGCCGCGCACGAGATCCTGGTCAGCGAAGAGACGCTGGGCCCGGCCAGCCGCTTCTTCGTCACCGGCCCGCCGCAGCTGCTGAAGGTCAAGGGCCGCGCCGACCGCCTGCTGGTGTACAGCGTCGACGCCCGGGCCAGCCTGGCCGAGAGCCTCACCGCCATGGCGCGCCACGGGGCCACCGCCTTCTTCGGCCGCCGCGACGAACTCGCGTTGCTGGACGGCGCGATGGGCGACGCCATGGCCGGCCGCATGCGGGTGGTGGCCGTGGCCGGTGCGCCCGGCATGGGCAAGACCCGGCTGATCGAGCATTTCGTCAGCCGCGTGCAGCATTGGGGCTGCACGGTGCTGCGCGGCTACTGCGAGAGCGACCTGGGCGCCGAACCCCTGCAGCCCTTCCACCACATGGTGCAGGCGCTGGCGAGCGAGACGCCGCCGCAGACGCCGGACGACTTTGCCGCGCTGTTCGCGCGGCTGGCCGCGGACAAGCCCCTGCTGCTGTTCGTCGACGACTGGCAATGGGCCGACGATGCCTCGCACCAGGTGCTGGCGGCGCTGCGCAAGCGGGCCGACTCCAGGCTGTTGATCGTGCTGTCGACGCGCCTGAACGCGACGAGCGAAACGCCGGCGGCGGGGGACCAGACGATCGCGCTGCCGCCGCTGGGCGACGAGGAAGCGGCGCGGCTCGTCGCACTGCGCTTGCCGGGCGCCGACCCCTTCGTTGCCGGCGAGATCTGCGCCCAGGCCAGTGGCAATCCGCTGTTCCTGGAGGAGCTGTGCCACTCGGCGGCGCGCGCCGACGGCGGCCGGCGCCAGGGCCGCGTACAGGGCGGCGCCGGCTGGCTGAACCGGCTGGTCGAGTCCCGCGTGCAGCACCTGGCCCCGGCACAGATCGAACTGGTGCGCGTGGCCGCGGTGGTCGGCAACGTCATCCCGGCCTGGCTGCTGGAACGCATGACCGGGCAACCCGCGGACGGCCCGCTGCAGCTGGGGCTGGCCGAACAGGACTTCATCTTTCCCGGCGAACGTGCCGGCACGCTGCGTTTCAAGCACGGCCTGACGCGCGACATCATCTACGAATCGGTGGGCCTGCACGTGCGCCAGGAACTGCACCTGCGCATCGCCGAGGCCCTGCAGCAGCGCAGCGCCATCGAATCGCACGACGAGGCGCTGGAGGCGCTGGCCCTGCACTTCGACGCGGGAGGCGACTCCGTGCAGGCCGCGCGCTACGCGGAGATGGCGGGCGACAAGGCGCTGTCCGCCTCCGCGCTGGACCGCGCGCGGGCCCTGTACCGCGTCGCGCTGGCCGCGCTCGACCGGCTGCCGCAGAACGCCGAAGTCGCGCTGCGCTGGGTCGCCATCGTGCAGCGCCTGGGCCGGGTGTGCGTGTTCGACCCCGTGCGCAGCGAGCTGGCGCTGTACGTGCGGGCGGTGGAACTGGCGGAACGCTACGGCGATGCGGCCGCCATCGGCCGGGCCCGCCATTGGCTTGGCTACATCAGCTACGGGCTGGGCGACGCCCGCGCCGCCATCGTCCACGGCGAGCGGGCGCTGGCCGAGGCCGAGGCGGCGGGCGACGAGAAGCTGGTCATGCAGGTGGTGGCGGCGCTGGGCGAGGCGCACTGCGCCACGGCGCATTACGACCGCGCCCTGCGCCTGCTGGACGACGCCATCGCGGTCAAGCGCCGCCATCGCAGCGCGCGGCACTTCAACGTCGGCCTGGCCTTCTCGCTGGTCTGCCGCGCCTACCTGCTGGGCGACCGCGGGCAGTTCGAGGAGGCGCACGCGGCCTTCGAAGAGGCGGTTTCCTGCATCGCGAACGTGACGCACGAGATCGGCGCCTCGGTCCACGGCTGGCGCAGCGCGGTGCTGCTGTGGCAGGGCCGCTGGAGCGAAGCGCGCGCGGCGGCCGACGAGTCCGGGCGCATCGCCGAGGCGACGCGCAGCCTCACGCAGCTGTCGATCGCCCGCGCCATGAGTGCCTATGCGGACTGGATGCTGACGCGCCGCCCCGCCTGCCTGCAGACCATCCTGGAAGTGACGGCCTGGCTCAAGCCGCGCGGCAGCGGCCTGTTCCGTTCACTCAATCACGGCTGGCTGGCGGCCGGCCTCGTCGAAAGCGGCCGCAGCAGCGAGGCGCGGCATCACGCCGCGCAGGCCCTGCAGCGCGGCCGGCAGGGCGACCTGCTGGGCGTGGCCATGAGCTACCGCGCGCTGGCGCACGACGCCGCCGCCCACCGGCCGGAACGCGTGCCGCACTACCTGGAACGGGCGTTCCATGCGGCCCGCGTGCGCGATTCGGCGCACGAGGTCGCCGTCACGCAGCTGTGCGCGGCCGAAATCGCCTGGCGCCTGAACCAGCCCGCACAGGCGCGGGCGCTGGTCGACCAGGCTTCAGCCGCTTTCGGCCGCCTGCGGATGGCGTGGCACCTGGAGGAAGCGGCGCGGCTGCAGCGGCTCATGGACCCGGCTGCGCAGGTTTGTTCGGCGTGAGGATCAGCAGCACCGGCGAGCCGGTGGGCCGCAAGGTCCCGGCCTTCAGCAGGCCGGCCGTCATGCCGAGCAAGACACCCATCCCCATCTCGTAGCCGGGGCAGCCGTGCACGGTTGCCATGGCGGCGCCGTCGCGGTCGCGGCCGAACACCAGTTCCCTGGGCGCGTCCTTGTCCGTCAGGGCGGAGGCGATGCCCAGCACGACGCGGTGGCTCTCGTCCTGGTCCACCACCCCGTTGGCGACGGGGCTGCGCCACAGCATCTCGGGCACCGGACGCCTGCGCATGGTCGCGAACAGCAGGTCGCGCAAGGCCGCCCGCGCCTGCGCGTGGGTCAGCGCCACCCCCGGAGACTCGTCGAACAGGGCCTGCTGGCCCTCCCACAGCGTCTCCTCCTTGATCCAGCTTTCCATCGTCTTCAGGAAATTGCCCTGGACCGTCGGCGGGAAGCCGAGCAGCACGCCGGCGAGGCCGTGCGCCAGGGCGTCGCTGGACACGCCGCAGCCCGTGTCCAGGCCGGCCTTGATCTTCACGGCCAGCGTGCCGAGCTTCGTGTCGCTGCGCCCCAGCCAGGTCTTGACCGCGCTGAGCACGGACTGGCCCTGGGCCTGCCCGGGCTGCACCACGTCGGCGCGCGGGTGCGGCGAAAAGATGTAGCGCGAAGCGGTGGAGAAGTTGCCGGGGCAGCGCGGCTTGCCGGGGTTGGCCACCAGCCGGCCGCCGGCTTCCATCACGGGATCGGCAAACAGCGCGGGATCTTCCGGCAACCCGATCCAGGCCCGGCACAGGGCTGCCATCACCTGGTCGCTGAAGCTCACCAGGTCGATCGGTCGCCGCACGGCGTCCTCCTGCGGGTTCACGGCCGGCAGGTCGGGGAATTTCGCCAGCACGCCGTTCACCACCCGCAGTGTCAGCTCGAAGGCCTCCTGCTCGCCGATGCTCAGGATGGCGGTGTTGAGGGGCGCCTGGTCCTGGTACGCCGGCCCCGGGTCCAGCCCCAGGAGATTCAGCCCGATCGACTGGCTCATGCGGTCGCCGTAGCCCTGGACCGAGTAGTGCTCGCCCCTGTCCTTCATGGCATCCAGCACTTCGCCGTAGCGGCCCAGGAGGTGGCCGAACGCGGTGTCCTGCAGGTCCGGCGCCTGGTTCTCGCGAACCCGTTTCCACGCGTCCTTGTTGCGGTCCGGGTCGTCGAGGACCTGGCGCACGCGCTCGCGCTCGGCCTCCACCGGATCGAGGGCAGCGGCCGGCCTGGGCGCCGGCGGCGCGGCGGGCTTCTCGCGGAATTCATGCAGCGCGCGCAGGGCCGCGAGCGACGGCACGAACAGGTAGAGACCCCATTCGAGCTGGACCAGCGGCTGGTCGTCGAATTCGACGCGGACGACGCCGCCCTGCGCGTCGAGATAGCGGAAGGTGGCTTTCTCGCCGGCCTGCGGCACCCGCAGGTACGGGTCGGCCTGCGCCGAGCCCACGCCGCTGCTGTTGCCGCCGGCCACCCAGCGCTGGATGGCCTCGAACTGCTCGGCGATGCGCGCGCAGTAGGCCATGAAGACGATGCCGCGATCCGTGGTCCGGTCGGTGGCGGACATCGGGCCGTAGGACATGCCCCGGCGCAGGATGCGCGGCGTGTAGGAGCGCCCGTCGCGCGGGTTGGCGCGGCGCACGTGCGATTGGAAGGGGCAGGCGTCGCTGGCGGCGGGCTGGTCGTAGTTGAAGTCGTTCGGGCCGGTGGAGTGGTCCGGCAGCGGCGCCAGCGGCGTGCCGTCTTTCCGGCGGCCCATCATCCTGGCCGAGACGTCATCGCGCTGGCACGGCGAGACGGTGGCCAGCGCCTTGTCCAGGTTGTCCACGCGCTGCCGCAGCTTGCGCACCACGAGGAAGGTGCCGTCCATCTGCAGCGGGTCGAGCGCGGGGTCGGGCTCGTCGCCGCGGTCGTTGCGGTGCCCCAGCAGCATCTCGCCGGCACTCACCAGGTCGTTGTTCGCCACCGGCTGCACGGCGGGTTGCCCCGCGGTCGGCACCTCGGGCTGGCTCAGGCCGTCGGCAAAGCCGAAGTGGTTGGACACCGAGTCCGAGGGCTTGCTGCGCCAGCTGCGGGTAGGCTGCACCGCCAGCACGCGCAGGCCCGTGCCGGGGTCGTCGAGCGCCGCCACGGCGGCCTTGAGGCGGCCATGCAGGTCGTAGCCGGTATCGCTTTCGTCGGCCAGGCGCAGCATCACGTACACGTGCACCGACTTCATGTCCACCCGCTGGCCGCTGGCGTCCTGGCCATAGCCCACCGGACGGCTCCAGCGGTCCGGGTGGTTGCC
Source organism: Ramlibacter sp. (assembly GCA_028292195.1). Classification (GTDB taxonomy): domain Bacteria; phylum Pseudomonadota; class Gammaproteobacteria; order Burkholderiales; family Burkholderiaceae_C; genus Ramlibacter. The sequence goes on from JAQGMU010000570.1 coordinate 7,714, forward strand.
GCGCACGTCGCCCAGCAGCGCGCAGCGGGCTTCCATGCCGTCGATGAATTCCTGCGGCAAGGCGTCCAGCCGCTCCTGCGCGATGCCCAGCTTCTTCAGCCCCGCATGCGTGAACGCGATCAGGTAGCCGATGCCGCTGGCCGGCACCGGCCCGCACAGCGCGGCCAGGGTGGGGAAGTTGGCGAGGGCCTGGTCCCGGTCGCGGATGCGCAGCAGCACCGCGCAGCCGTGCGTCATGCGCTCGGGGCCGCTGAAGATGTGCGACTGCACCCTGGACGGATCGCAGGGCGCCGGGCCGGACTTCGGCGCGGGATCGGGCTGGTTGTAGCGCAGCCAGCCGAGTTCGTCCGCGTAGAGCTGCTTGTAGCGGCCCCACAGGTCCCGCACGGGCTGCGGGACCTGATCGTTTTCCAGCTGGCCCATCACCGCCATCGGCTCCCTCAGCACCGAGCGGGCGAAGCGCCGCAGGACGCCCATCTCGCCGTCGTCGCCGCTGCCCGTGCCGGGGAAATAGGTCGACAGCCGGTACAGGCCCTTGAGCGTGCGCAGCGGCAGCACCAGCGCACCGAGCTGGTTGGCCTTCGCCTTGTCCATGGCCATGCTGTCGCGCCGCGCGTCGGGAGCCAAGGCCATGCGCGCGAACGCGCAGTCGCTCGCGGGCCCTTCGCGCTGGGCCTTTTCGACCTGGGCCAGGTACTGGTGGTCGTCCAGCGTCATGGCCGAGTCGTCGTAGAAGATGCCGCCCTCCACTTCGTTGGCCCGCACCCAGGCGCAATACTGTTCGAAGCTGGAGGTGCGCGAGCCGGGATAGCCCGGCGAATGGCAGAACAGCAGGTCGAGCAGGCTGCCGATGTCGCGGTAGATGACCCGCATGTAGGGCTCGAAGCCGCCGTCGTAGGTGACGTTCAGCGACAGCTGCCAGGTGCCCTGGCCGCCGGGCGGCGGCACCAGCGCGTAGCGGAAGCTGTGGATGATGCGGAAGCGGCCGATCACGTCGGGAAAGAACGACGGCAGCAGTTCCGACTCGCGCAGGTTCTGGCGGGACGAATGCAGCGCGTCCAGCACCTTTCGCAGCCGCTCGAGATAGCTGATGGGCTCGAAGTTCACCACCATGTCGGACCTGACCGGGGCCAGGACCGACAGGTTCGAGACGCCTGCCAGGCCGGTGCTGCGCTTTCCCATTCCCGTTCCCCTTTGTTGGTTGCGGTCGCCACATGCGACGGTAACCGTTTGCGTCCTCCCCCTCATCCGCAAATATGAGTAGCGAGTAGGGGCTCCGGCATCCGGGCCGGTGCCGCGCTAGCCCGCGCGGCGAAAAGTCAGGTTGATGCGCCGGCTGCCCAGCACGGGATGCGGCGCGTCCGCGAGCGGCAGCACGCCGTGGTAGCGCAGGCGATCCACGCCGCCCCACGCCACCACGTCGCCGTGGTGCAGCGGCACGCGCAGCGGCCGGCCGGCGCGTGCGAGACCGCCGAAGAGGAAGGTGGCGCTCATGCCGAGCGAAACCGACACGATCGGGAAATCGTAGCTGCGCTCGTCCTTGTCCTGGTGCAGCGACAGGCGCGCGCCGGGCAGGTAGTGGTTGACGAGGCAGGCATCGGGCGCGAAGCCATCGAAGCCCGCGGCCTGGGCGGCCTCGCGCGCCAGCCGTGCCAATGCCTGCGGCATGGGCGGCCACGCCTGGCCGGTGAGCGGGTCGATGCCGGTGTAGCGGTAGCCGCGGCGGTCGGAAGTCCAGCCCAGCGCGCCGCAATTGGTCAGGGCCACCGACATGGTGAAGCCGCCCGGCGTGACCATGTTGCGCAGCGGCGCGGCCGCCTCGACCGCGGCCAGTTCGGTCAGCAGCGCCCCGGCCAACGGCAGGGCGAAGCCGCGCAGGACGAAGGACTGCGGGCCGATCGCTTCGACCGCGCCCGCGGCGGGCGCGAACAGGTCCGGGGTCAGGTCGGCAGGCCGAGGTGCCGGGCCAGGGCCTCCAGGTGGCCGTCCTTCAGCTGCTGCGGCTTGACCTCGTCTTCGGCGGCCGTTTCATCCTCGTGGCCCTGCACCGCGGCGCGCATGGCCTCCAGGCCGTTCCAGACGATCACTTCCTTCTTCGGGCACAGGTGCCGCAGCGTGTGGTACCAGTAATAGCCGTCGGCGCCGCCGAACAGCTTGTCGATGCCGGAGAGATCGTTGGACTTGATGCGATGCTTCTGCAGGATCTCGTCGAGCACCTGGTGGGAGAGGATGAACTTCATGGGGCCGGCGATGCTTTGGGAGGGCCGCAAATTGTACGGCCGCGGCGTCGGCGGCCGTTACCGGTAGCAGTCCACCACCGCATTGCTGCCCTGGACCAGCATCACCCCCGACCAGACGGGGCTGGTTCCGGCCGGCTTGGACGACGGGTGCAGCAGCACGTGAATGCCGGCGGGCAGCGCGTCCACCTCCTCGAAAGTGAGCAGGTTGGTGATCTTGCCGTCCACCACCGTCAGCTGGCTCTTGATGAACCTGGCCGCAAGGGCCTCCTCGCCGGCAATGGCGGACTGGATCGCCGCCAGGTTCTGCCTGCCGTCCACGGTCGCGTAATACTGGGACATCGATTTCTCCTGCACTTGTCAGAGACCGTTCTTGACCTGGACTGCCAGTTCGGGGTTGTTGCGCAGCGCCGTCCTGAAATTGCCGCGCAGCGAGGCTCGCGCCTCTTCCACGGTCGCCTGCGGCAGGCCACCGAGCCCCAGCAGCCTCAGGGCGGCCTGCAGCCTGGCGAGGTCGCCCGCCTTCAGCACCCGCAGCACCGCCTCGGTGGCGCTCCTGCGGTCGGCGATCTCGCTGTCGGTCAGCACCGGCAACTCGCCCACCATCGCCAGTTCGGCGTCCGCGCGCAGCTCTTTCGCGCTCGCTTCGGACTGCACGGCGGCGATCGCACTCTGCAAGGTGCCCGCCGCGTAGTAGTCGTGCGAGTCGGACAGCGCCTGCGTGTAGCCATAGGCCGACAGCGGCTTCTTCGTTCCTTCCACGATGCGGGCCAGCACTTCCTTGCGCCTGGCGTTCATCATCGTGATCAGCGCCGTGGTGGTCTTCTCGTAGTAGTAGTTCTTGTCGACGATGGCCTTGGAGCCGCCGATACCCGCGGCGGCCGCGGCGAGGTTGCTTGACGCGCGGATCCCGGTCACCGTGGTGCCCAACAGGTTGAGGCCGAGCACCAGCATTTCGGCCGCCGTGTCGAGTTGCTGCTTGTCCGCCGTCAAATCGCTGACGAACTGGATGTAGGCAAGGTTGGCCATGGCCACGCGGGCATCCAGGAAGGCATTGCGCTTGGTGTCGCTGGGCGTGCCGTTATAGAGCTCGCCGACCGAGCCCATGGTCTTGAAGGTTTCGGTCAACACGGCCAGGTCGGTGTCGACTGCATAGACGGGGTTGGGCGCCCCGCCGTGGCGCATGGTGCTGCAGGCCGAAAGACACGCGGCCACGGCCACGCACAGGATCGCCTTCAGCAGCGCCCCCGTGACTGGCCGCGTCATGCAGTCAGCCCCAGCTGCCGCAACACGTCCCAGAAGTAGTTCTTGCTCATGTGCACTCCTTGCAGGTCGACAGTCTTCAGCGGTCGGCCGACTTCTGCATCCTTCCCTTGGGGGAGGCCGCGCCGTACTACGCGGGTTTCACCCCGGTCAGGGCGTCGATCTCGGCTTCCCCGTAGCCCAGTTCCGCCAGCAGCTCGCGGCTGTGCTCGCCGAGCCTGGGCGGGTCGAGCCGGACGCCGGGGCGCTGGCCGTCGAGCGTCAGCGGCAGCAGCACGGTCTTGCTCGGGCGGCCGTCGGGCAGCGTGATCGGCGCCAGGCCGCCGGTGGCCAGCAGGTGAGGGTCGTCCAACAGCTCCTCGGGCCTGGTGATGGGCGCGAACGGCAGGCCGTTGGCCTCGAACTTCTCCACCAGTTCCTCGACCCCCAGTTGCGCAACGCGCTCGCGCAGCAGCGGGATCAGCCATTCGCGGGCGCGCACGCGGTCGTTGTTGGTCTTCAGGCGGGTATCGCCTTTGAGGTCGGCGTAGCCGAAGGCCTCGCAGAAGATCGCCCACTGGGTGTCGCTCACCACCGCCAGGAAGATCTGGGCGCCGCCGCGGGCCTGGAACACGTCGTAGACGGCCCAGGCCGAAATGCGCCCCGGCATCGGCGCCGCCGGCTTGCCGGTGACGGCGTACTGCAGCATGTGCTGCGCCACCAGGAACACGTTGTTCTCGAACAGGGCCGACTGCACCTCCTGGCCCTCGCCGGTGCGCTCGCGCAGCGCCAGCGCCGCCATCGCGCCGATCGCGCCGAACATGCCGCCCATGATGTCGTTCACGCTGGCGCCGGCGCGCAGCGGGTCGCCGGGCCGGCCTGTCATGTAGGCCAGGCCGCCCATCATCTGCACCACTTCGTCGAGCGCGGTGCGGTGGTCGTAAGGACCGGGCAGGAAACCCTTGTGGCTGACGTAGACCAGGCGCGGATGCAGCTTCTTGAGCGTCTGGTAGTCCAGGCCCAGCTTCTTCATGGTGCCCGGCTTGAAGTTCTCGCTGACGACGTCGGCGGTGGCGACCAGCCTGAGCACCGCCTCCTTGCCCGCGGGTGTCTGCAGGTCGAGCCCGATGCTCTTCTTGTTGCGGTTGAACAGCGGAAAGAAGCCGGCGCCGGACCCCAGCAGCCTGCGGGTGGCGTCGCCCTCGCGGCCGTGGCCGATCGGCTCGACCTTGATCACCTCGGCGCCCAGGTCGGCCAGCACCAAGCCGCAGGTAGGGCCCATCACCATGTGGGTGAATTCGACGACGCGTATGCCTTCGTAGGGCAGTGCCTTGATGCTGCTCATGCCGCCACCCCCGCGGACTGCTTCCAGCCAGGGGGCAGTCCCGCCTGCGGCACCATGCCGTAGACCGGCTCGCCGGGCAGCCCGGCCTGCAGCGGCGCGCGGGCGGCGATCAGCTTTTCGAGGTCGACGCCGGTGCTGAGGCCCATGGCTTCGAACATGAACACGAGGTCTTCGGTGACCACGTTGCCGGAGGCGCCGGGGGCATACGGGCAGCCGCCCAATCCGCCGAGCGAGGCATCGAAGGTGCGCACGCCGACGTCGTAGGCCGCCAGGCAATTGGCCAGCCCGAGGCCGCGCGTGTTGTGCATGTGCGCGGCGCCCGTGCGCTCGCCGATCTCGGCACGCACGCGATTGAACAGGCGCCGCACCTGCGCCGGGTTGGCCATGCCGGTGGTGTCGGACAGGCCAGCCTCTTCCGCGCCGGCGGCGATGGCCTGGGCCGCCATCCAGACCACGTCGTCTTCCGGCACCTCGCCCTGGATCGTGCAGCCGAAGGCGGTCGAAATGCCGGCCTCGATCCGCACCCGCGGCGCGATGTCGTTGCGCAGGGCGACGATCTCGCGCACCGTTGCGATCATCTGCTTGCGCGTCATCCGCACGTTGGCCAGCGAATGGGCGGCGCTGGCGGAACAGGGAATGGTGAGCTTGTGCACGCCGGCGGCCAGCGCGGCCTGGGCGCCGCGCAGGTTGGGCACCAGGGCCATCACGGTCAGGCCGGGCAGCGTGATGGCGTGCCTCACCACCGCCGCGGCGTCGGCCATCTGCGGCAGCAGCTTCGCCGGCACGAACGATGCGACCTCGATTTCACGCAGGCCGGCGGCGTGCAGCGCGTCGATCCAGCGCAGCTTGTGCTCCGTGGGCATCACGGAGTCGACCGATTGCAGGCCGTCGCGCGGGCCCACTTCGCTGATCAGGACGGCCGGGTTGTCTTGCATGGGGAATTCTGGCGTGAAAAAGCCGGCGCGAAGCCGGCTTTGTCTACAAACGTTGGTGCCCAGGAGAGGACTCGAACCTCCACGGAGTTACCCGCTAGTACCTGAAACTAGTGCGTCTACCAATTCCGCCACCTGGGCATCTCAGGAAGGGCGCGAGTATAGCAGCGCTGCCTGCACACGGCCGGGCTCAGGACCCGATCACCTGCACTTCGGCGCCGCCGAGAAGGTGGCGCACCTGCTGCGCCAGCGAGCCGAACATGCGGCCGGCCAGGCCGGGCGGTTCCTCGCCGAACACGATGCGGTCGCAGCCATAGTGGCGTGCCGCCTGCGCGATGGTTTCGGCGCCGCGGCCGACCAGCACGGTGCTCGTGAAGTCGGCGCCGGCGGCCTGCAGCAGGCCCTCGGCGTACTGAAGGTCCTCGGTTCCCGTCTCGTGCTGCAGCAGTTGCAGCTCGCGGTTGCCGAAGTACATGGCCACGTGGCCCGACAGGCGCGGCTGCACCCGCAGCAGGCGGATGTGCACGGCGGGCTCGTCCCGCCGGATGCGCAGCGCCTGCTCCACCGCCGAGCGGGTGCGCCCGGCATCGTGGGGATCGACCGGGACGAGAAGCTGTCCCATGGCGCTGGCCTCAGGCAGCCGGCTGGTCGGCTGCGGCGTTCTCTTCCGACCCGCCGTTGCGGCTGGCCAGCCACTTGCCGAGCCCGACCACCAGCAGCGCGCCCGCGGCCGGCAGGACGTTGTGCAGGTAGTGGTGCTGCTCAATGAAGTTCTTGATTGCCGGATCGGTCAGGCACATTTCACCCGCCACCCAGCCGAGCAGGCCGGCGCCGAGCGTGATGATCACTGGGAAGCGTGTCATCAGTTTCAGGATCATGGTGCTGCCGAAGATGATCAGCGGGATGCTGATGACCAGGCCCAGCACCAGCAGCAGCACGTCGCCCTTGGCGGCGGCGGCCACGCCGATCACGTTGTCCAGGCTCATCACCAGGTCGGCGATGACGATCGTCTTGACGGCGGCCATCAGGCCGGCGTTGCCTTCGATGTCCGCGTCGTCGTCTTCGCCCTTGAGCAGGCCGACGCCGATCCACAGCAGCAGCGCCGCGCCGATCAGCTTGAGGTACGGCAGGGTCAGCAGGAAGACCGCAAAGAAGGTCAGGATGAGCCGCAGCACGATCGCGCCCATGCTGCCGAAGATGATGGCCTTCTTCTGCTGCTGCGGCGGCAGCGAGCGGCAGGCCAGTGCGATCACCACGGCGTTGTCGCCGGAGAGCACGATGTTGATCAGGATGATCTGGGACAGGGCGAGCCAGAATACCGGGCTCGTGATGACGGACATGTTGGTCTCCTCGCGGGGAATTGGATGCACCGGAAGCCGCTTGCTCCCGATCCTGCGAGGCTACGGACCTGGGCTGTCAGGTACCTAGACGCCAGCTTTCAGCCCGCTTACAAACGCCGATTCCGCCTGTGGGTTCTACTTACGCGCGCAGGCGGAAGAACACGCTGAAGGTGTTGCCGACCCCGTCCGTGTCCTCCTCCAGCGTGATGCGCGCCCCGTGCAGCGTCGCGATCTCGCTGACGATCGCCAGGCCCAGGCCACTGCCGTCGGCCTGCGTGCCCAGCAGGCGGTGGAAGCGCTCGAAGATGCGGGCGCGCTCTGCCACCGGGATGCGGGGGCCGTCGTCGCTGATCGCCAGCTGGGCCAGGCCGTCCGGCGTGCGGCTGGTGCGCACCGTCACCCGTCCGTGCTCCTGGGTGTAGCGGATGGCGTTGTCGATCAGGTTGTTGATCAGCTCGCGCAGGCGGTCGCTGTCGGCGGCTATCGTCAGCGCTTCCTCCACGCCCTCGAAACCGAGGTCGACGTTCTGCCTGAGGGCCAGCGGCACCCATTCCATGCTGACCTCCAGCGCAAAGGCATGCAGGTCCAGCGGCTGCAGCTGCACCGTGTCGAGCGCGCCCGGCTCGTTGCGCGCCAGCGAGAGCAGCTGCCGCACCAGCCGCGACAGCCTATCGGCACTGATGTACAGCTGGGCCAGCGAATGGCGCACCTGTTCCGGGTCGCTTTCACGCAGGGCCAGCTCGATCTGGGCTTTCAAGCCGCTCACGGGCGTCTTCAGCTGGTGGGCGGCGTCGGCGACGAAGCGGTTCTGGAAGTCGAAGGTGCGGCCCAGCCGAGCCATCAGCTCGTTGACCTCCTCCACCACCGGCCGCACCTCGCCCGGCACGTCTTCCAGCGCGATCGGGCTCAGGTCCAGGTGCGAACGGTCGGACACCGCGCGGCGCAGCCGCTGCAGCGGCTGCAGCCCGCGCGAGACGCCGAACCACACCACCGCGGTGGCGGCCACGATCAGCAGCAGCTGCGGCAGCACCACGTTGGCGACCATCTCCCAGGCCAGCCGGGTGCGCTTGTTGACCGTCTCGGCCACCTGCACCTGCACCAGCGGCGCGCCCGGCGTCTCGGCGATCGGCATCCAGGCCGCCACCATGCGCACCTCCTGGCCGTGCAGCGTGGCGCCGTAGAAATGCGGCTGGCCGTTGCGCGGCAAGCCGGGGCCGGGGGCCGGCAGGTTGCTGTCACCGCCCAGCGGAGTGCCGTCCTGCGCCGCCAGGCGGTAGTACAGGCGGTCTTCCTGGTCCAGCAGCAGCACCTTCTCGGCGCTTTCGGTCAGCTCGAGGCGAGGCTGCGGCGTGCCCGGCTTGACGTGCAGCACGACCTCGCGCGCGATCTCGTGCAGCGCCCGGTCGTAGGCCACGTGCGAGAAGCGCAGCGAAGTCCAGTAGGCGGCCGCGGTGTCCAGCACCAGCAGGATGAACAACGGCCCCAGCAGCCAGGCGAGCAGCTTGCGCTGCAGGCGCGGCTCAGGCCGCCTCATCCCGGCGCTCCATCAGGTAGCCCATGCCGCGCACCGTGCGGATCTCGCAGCCCAGCGGTTCCAGCTTCTTGCGCAGGCGGTAGACGTAGACCTCGATCGCGTTGTCGCCGACCTCGTCGCCCCAGCCGTACAGGTGGTTGACCATCTGCTCCTTGCTCACCACCCGGCCCTCGCGCATCAGCAGCAGCTCGAGTACCGCCAGCTCGCGCGGCGACAGCTCCAGTGCCTTCTTGTCGTGGAAGACACGGCGGCCGACGGTGTCGAAGCGCAGCAGGCCATGCTCCAGGTAGGGCGTGGAGTTGCTGCCGCGGCGCAGCAGCGCGCGCACGCGTGCCTCCAGCTCCGGCAGGTCGAAGGGCTTGGCCAGGTAGTCGTCGGCGCCCAGGTCGAGGCCGCGCACGCGGTCTTCGAGCGCGTCGAAGGCCGTGAGCATCAGCACCGGCATGGTGGACTTGCGCCCGCGCAGGCGCTTCAGCACGTCCAGGCCGGACAGCCCGGGCAGGCCGATGTCGAGGATGGCGAGATCGTAGATGGCGAGGCCCAGCGCGTGGTCGGCTTCCTCGCCGGTGGTGACGGCGTCGACGGCATGGGCGCACTGGACCAGCGCGCGCGTGAGCGCGTCGGCCAGCACCTTGTCGTCTTCAACCAGCAGGATTCGCATCGCTCCGCCGCATCCGGGTCCTCAAACCACGAATGCTAACGGGTGCGTGCGAAGGAGCGGCGCGAGGCCGCGGGCCTCAGTTCTTGTTCGGGTTGTTCGGCTTCGAATCCATGCGGTTCGGCACGCCGTCGCCGTCACGGTCCCAGCCGCCGCGTTCCCTGTGCCAGCCGCCATCGCGCTCGACCCACTTGTCGCCGCGATAGCGATAGCCGCGCCGTTCCTTGACCCAGTGGCCGGCGCGCCAGACGTAGCGGCGCCCGTTCCAGTCCCAGTAGCCCGGCACCCACGCCATGTTGCGGCGCGGCGACGGCACCCGTTCCTCGCGCATCGGCGGCGGGGCGACCCGGATCACCACCTGGGCTTCGCTGGCCGACAGCCAGCCACCGAAGGACGCGGCCAGCAGGCCGTGAAGGAAGTCTCTCTTGTTCATGGTTGCTCCCGAAAACCGGCCGCAAACGCGGCTCGGCAAGGCGGGAGGATGGGAGTCCCCTTAGCCGCGGCGCGTAGGACATCGCCGAATCGTGCGAACTGGCGTGTAAAGATGGGCGGAACGGGCACTCGGCATGGGCCCCAGATCGACCCGGCCCTGCCCGGCTTGCACGATCCCTGGCGAGCGCCGACAATCGGCACTCTCCTTCCAGACCTCCATGCACGGCTTCGCACTCTTTCACGGTGACCACCTCGCGCGCAGCGTGCGTGGCATCCCGGGTGCGCCTCCTGCCTGACGAACGCCCTCGGTTTCCTTCCCCGGTTTCGTTCGTCTTTTCCCTTTCGCTCCCCACTGGAGCAGGAGTCTGCAATGGCTGATCTTTTCGAAAACCCCATGGGCCTGTGCGGGTTCGAGTTCGTCGAGTTCGCATCCCCCACCCCCAACCAGCTCGAGCCGCTGTTCGAGAAGATGGGCTTCTCCCTCGTGGCAAGGCACCGGTCGAAGGACGTGCTGCTCTACCGCCAGGGCGACATCAACTTCATCGTCAACCGCGAGCCGCGCAGCCTGGCGGCCTACTTCGCCGCCGAGCACGGCCCCTCGGCCTGCGGCCTGGCCTTCCGCGTCCGGGACGCGCACAAGGCTTATGCCAGGGCGCTGGAGCTGGGCGCACAGCCGATCGAGATCCCGACCGGGCCGATGGAGCTGCGGCTGCCCGCGATCAAGGGCATCGGCGGCGCGCCGCTGTACCTGATCGACCGCTTCGAAGACGGCAAGTCGATCTACGACATCGACTTCGAGTTCCTGCCGGGCGTGGAGCGCCATCCCCGAGGCGTCGGCCTGAAGCAGGTCGACCACCTGACGCACAACGTCTACCGCGGCCGCATGGCGCACTGGGCCGCGTTCTACGAGCACCTGTTCAACTTCCGCGAGATCCGCTACTTCGACATCAAGGGCGAGTACACCGGCCTCACCTCGAAGGCGATGAGCGCGCCCGACGGCATGATCCGCATCCCCCTGAACGAGGAATCGTCCAAGGGCGCCGGCCAGATCGAGGAATTCCTGATGAAGTTCAGCGGCGAGGGCATACAGCACGTGGCGCTCTCGACCGACGACCTGATGAAGACCGTCGACGACCTGCAGATGGCCGGCGTGCAACTGATGACGGCGCCCAACGACGTCTACTACGAGATGCTGGAAGAGCGCCTGCCGGGCCACGGCCAGCCGGTGCCCCAGCTGCAGGCGCGCGGCATCCTGCTGGATGGCGACACCTCCGGCGGGAATCCCCGCCTGCTGCTGCAGATCTTTTCGGAGACGATGCTCGGCCCGGTGTTCTTCGAGTTCATCCAGCGCGCCGGCGACGATGGCTTCGGCAACGGCAACTTCAAGGCGCTGTTCGAGTCGCTGGAGCGCGACCAGATCCGCCGCGGCGTGCTCAAGGTCGAAGAGGCGGCCTGACATGGCCGCGCCCCTCCTGGACGCGAACGACCCGGCGCTGGAAAGCTGGGTCGAAAGCGCGAATGCGGCGAGCAGCGACTTCCCGATCCAGAACCTGCCATTCGGCCGGTTCCGGCGCCAGGACGACAGCGCCTGGTGCATAGGCGTCGCCATCGGCGACCAGGTGCTGGACCTGCGCCGCGCCGGCCTGGTCGAGAACCACGACATCAACCGCCTGATCCGCCTGAAGCCCGAGACGCGGCAGGCCCTGCGGCAGGCCATTTCCGAAGGCCTGCGCACGGGCAGCGCGCAGCGCGAGAAGTTCGAGGCGGCGCTGGTGCCGCAGTCGGTGGTGATGCTGGGCGTGCCCTGCGACATCCATGACTACACCGACTTCTACGTCGGCATCCACCACGCCACCGCCATCGGCAAGCAGTTCCGCCCGGACAACCCGCTGCTGCCCAACTACAAGTGGGTGCCGATCGGTTACCACGGCCGCGCCTCGACCATCGTCGCCAGCGGCACCGGCTTTCATCGCCCGCTGGGGCAGACCAAGGCGCCCGATGCGCAGGAGCCGGCGGTGAACCCGAGCGCGCGGCTCGACCTCGAGCTGGAACTGGGCATCATCATCGGCCGTCCCAATGCGCAAGGTGTGCCCATCTCCATCGCGCAGGCCGAGGAGCATGTGTTCGGCATCACGCTGTTCAACGACTGGAGCGCCCGCGACATCCAGGCCTGGGAATACCAGCCGCTCGGCCCCTTCCTGTCGAAGAGCTTCGCCAGCACCATCTCGCCCTGGATGGTGACGCTGGACGCGCTGGAACCGTTCCGCAAGTCCTGGAGCCGGCCCGAAGGCGACCCGCGGCCGCTGCCCTACCTGGACTCGAAGGCCAACAGCGACCGCGGCGCCATCGACATCCAGCTGGAGGTCTGGTTGCAGACGCCGCGGATGGCGGCGGCCGGCCACGCCGGCGACGTCATCAGCCGTTCCAACTTCGCCGAGGCGGCCTATTGGACGGTGGCGCAGCTGGTGGCGCACCACACGCTGAACGGCTGCGCGCTGCAAAGCGGCGACCTGTTCGGCTCCGGCACGCTGTCGGGCCCGCGGCCCGAGCAGGCCGGTTCGCTGACCGAGCTGACGCTGGGCGGCAAGCAGCAGATCGCGCTGTCCAACGGCGAGCTGCGCACCTTCCTGCAGGACGGCGACAGCATCATCCTGAAGGGCTTCTGCGAGCGGCCGGGCTTTCGCCGCATCGGCTTCGGCGAATGCCGCGGCACGGTGCTGCCGGTGTACCGGGGCACCTGATGCTGGCCGCGCTGCACGGGCTGGCCGCGGGCGAGTCCGGCCGGCCGGACAACGCCGACTGGACCATCCCGCAGGGCTGGGAGCACTACACGGCGGCGGAACACGCCACCTGGAAGACGCTGTTCGAGCGGCAGACGAAGCTGCTGCCCGGCCACGCCTGCGACGCCTTTGTCGACGGCATGAAGAACCTGCCGCTGGCGGCGCACGAAATCCCCGACTTCCGCAAGCTGTCGGACGTGCTGCTGCGCCACACCGGCTGGCAGGTGGTGGCGGTGCCGGGCCTGGTGCCGGACGAGGTGTTCTTCGACCACCTGGCGAAGCGCCGCTTCCCCGCCGGCCAGTTCATCCGCAAGCCGCACGAGCTCGACTACCTGCAGGAACCGGACGTGTTCCACGACGTGTTCGGCCACGTGCCCATGCTGATGAATCCGGTGATGGCCGACTACATCCAGGCCTACGGCCAGGGCGGGCTGCGCGCATTGCAGCTGGGCAAGCTGCCCTTGCTGTCGCGGGTCTACTGGTACACGGTGGAATTCGGCTTGGTGCAGCAGGCCGATGGCCTGCGCATCTACGGCGCCGGCATCGCCTCCTCGCGCACCGAGACGCTGTTCAGCGTCGAGGACGGCTCGCCGAACCGCGTGGCCTTCGATCTCGAGCGCGTGATGCGCACGCTGTACCGCATCGACGACTTCCAGGAAACCTACTTCGTGCTCGACCACCTGGACCAGCTGCTGGAGCTCGCCCACATCGATTTCGCCGGCGCCTACGACCGCGTCAGCGCCGCGCCGGAACTGCAGCCGGGCGAGCTGCTGGCCGGCGACCGCGTGCTGCACCGGGGCAGTGGCCGCCATCACGCGAGCCGGAAGGGAGCCTGAATGGCGCGCCTGGTCCTCATCACCGGCGCCGCGGGCAACCTCGGGCGCGCGGTTGCCGAGGTGTTCGTGCGCAACGGCGACACCGTGGCACTGCTGGGGCGCAGCCGGGAATCGCTGGCCAGGGTCTACGGCGCGGAAGACGCGCAGCACCTCTTCGTCGCCGCCGACCTGCTGCAGCCGCAGGCGCTGCAGGAAGCGCTGCGTGAACTCGCGTCGCGCGGCGGCGGCGTCGAGGTCCTGTGCAACCTGGCCGGCGGCTTCAGCATGGGCGAGACGGTGCATGCCACCCCGGCAGCCGACTGGCAGCTGATGCACGACCTCAACGTGCGAACGCTGCTGCATGCGGTGCAGGCGGTGGTGCCCGGCATGGTGGCGCGCGGCCACGGCAAGGTGGTCAACGTCGGCGCCAATGCGGCGCTGCGCGGCGCGGCACTGATGGGCGCTTATGCCGCCGCCAAGTCGCAGGTGCTGCGCCTGACCGAGAGCATGGCGGCCGAACTGCGCGAGCACGGCATCAACGTCAACTGCGTGCTGCCCAGCATCATCGACACGCCGGAAAACCGCGCCGCGATGCCCAAGGCCGATCCGGCACGCTGGGTCACGCCCCGGCAGCTGGCCGAGGTGATCGCCTTCCTGGCTTCCGACGCGGCCGGCGCGGTGCACGGCGCCGGCATCCCGGTCGTCGGCCTGAGCTGAACCGGCAGCGTGTCAGCCGGCGCCTTTGGTTCCCTCCGAAACTCCGCGTCCGTTAACCGCAATTCGCGCACGCCAGTGACGCCAGCGGTCCTACACGCCAGGGCCACGGCTGGCCCGAGCATTCCCACGTGGCGCCGAGATCAGTCCTCCTACCGCTGAATACGCGCTTCGCAACAGGAGAAACCTGATGAAAGCCCCTGCCCTTGCCGCCGCCCTAGCCGTCGCCGCCCTGGCCTCGGCGCCCACTTTCGCCCAGGACCTGATTGCTCGCCAGGGCAACGATTCAGTCCGCCTGTCCGATGCGTCCTGCAAGAGCGAGCTGGTGCTCGGCAGGCTGGAAGCGGGACAGCACGAAGAGTTCCACTCCGCCACTGCGGTGTTCCAGGGCCAGAATTTCGTGGCCTGCTGGCGCGCCATGGGCAACGTGGCCTTCCTGGTGTACGAAGACGGCGACCAGGGCGTCATCCCGCTGCAGGAACTGAAGCCCGAGCTGTCGACCTGAAGCTGAGACCGGCGGCGCCCTGGCGCCGAATGGCGGCGGCCGAGGCAGATGACCGCGCCCGCCGGGCAGTAAGATGCCGGGGCCTGAGGGGTGCTCGCCCGCACGCGGCATCCCGATGGCAGCTAAGGACTTCCATGGCAATGATCGTTCTGATGGAGGACGACGCCGCCACGCGCACGCTCGTCACCTCGGTGCTGAAGAAGGAAGGCCATGCCGTTTCGGTGGCGGAGAACGGCCGCACCGGCCTCTTGCTGTGCGCCGACCGCCGGCCCGACCTGGTGATCAGCGACGTCCGGATGCCGGAGATGAACGGCTTCGAGATGCTGGCGCTGCTGCGGCAGTCGCCCCAGCTCGCCGCCACGCCCGTGATCCTGCTGACCTCGCTGCAGGAGCGGGCGCACATGCGCATCGGCATGACGACCGGCGCCGACGACTACATCACCAAGCCGTTCCGGCCAGCCGAACTGCGCGATGCGGTCGCCGCCCAGTTGAACAAGCGCCAGGTGCGGGCGAACCTGCAGGCGATGGCGGTCGAATCGGCCGTCAGCCGCGCGCTGGTGGAACAGCGCCACGAGCTGGCGCGGCTGTATGAAACGCGCCTGGCGCACGAGTTGAGCGAGCGCTGGCCCAGCGGCCAGGGCGGCACCGGCGACGAGCGCTTCGATTCCGCCACCGTGCTGTTCGTCGACATCCCGCGCTACGCCGAGGTGGCGCAGCAGCTGGATCCCGCCGAACTGACCGAGCTGGTGAAGAAGTTCTACGGCAGCGCCAACGACACCGCCCACCTGTTCGGCGCGCGCTACATGCAGTTCGTCGGCGAGGGCTTGCTGGCGATTTTCTCGAACGACACCAACACCCGCACCGTCAACCACGGCCTGCGCGCCGCCCGCACCGCGCTCGGGCTGGTCGAGTCCGGCCACGCCATCGGCAAGTACCTGGAGGCCGCCTATCCGGGGCGGGCGCTGCCGCCGTTCGCCGCCTACGTGGCGCTCGACACCGGCCCGGTCACCCTCACCCTGCTGCAGGACGCGCTGCATGGCGGCGTGCTGAGGCTGCCGGTGGGCGAGGTGGTCACGGCTTCCATGCTGCTGCAAAAGCAGGCGCGCGGCCTGGGCTGGCCGGTGGCGATGAGCGTGGCAACGCTGCGCATGGTGACCGGCGCCGTGCGCACCGGCAGGCGCGCGCTGCTGCAGTTGCCGGGACGCGCGCAGCCCATGGATGCGGCCGAACTCGTCGGCCTGGCCTTCCCGGCGGCCGATGGAACCG
>JAQGMU010000573.1 GCA_028292195.1 Ramlibacter sp.
GCGACACGGCGATTCCGCTGGAGCGGCTGGTGGTGGAGCGGGCGCTCAGCGTCAATACGGCCGCGGCGGGCGGGAATGCGTCGCTGATGACGATCGGCTGAAGGATCGTCCGCGGGATCTCGTCGACGGTCCGCGGCATCTCGTGGATCGTCCGCGGGATCTCGTGAACCCGGTTTCGTAGGCTGGGTTCGCCGCAGGCGACCCCGGCATTCGGCGCTCGCACAAGCGCGGCGCTGGGGTTCGCTGCGCGAAACCCAGCCTACAGGGCTGGGAGAGGAAGCAAGACAGGAACGCCTAGGCGACCTGCAGGACGACGTTGCCCAGCATCGCCCCCTGTTCCACCGCTTCGTGCGCGCGCACCACCTGGTCCAGCGGCAGCCGCAGGGCTATGGTGTGGCGCAGCCGCCCGGCGTCCAGCAGTTCGACCAGTTCGCGCAGGCACGCGGCCCGGTCGGACGGCGAGATGTCGTAGATCATGAAGAACTGCAGCGCGACGCTCTTCTGCATCAGGCCCACGGAGGGCAGGGTGGCCTGCAGGCCCGATGTTCCGTAGACCACCACCCGGCCATGCGGCCGCAGCAGCTGCGGATAGAGGCCGGCGTTGGCCGCCAGGTCGACTTCGACCACCGTGTCGACGCCGGTGCCGCCAGTCAGTTGCTGCACTCGCGCGGCAACATCTTCGGTTCGGTAGTCCAGCACGTGGTCGGCGCCGGCGGCGCGCGCATGCTCCGCCTTGCGCGGGCTGCTGACCGTGGTGATCACGGTGGCGCCGCGCGCCTTGGCCATCTGGATCGCGTAATGCCCGACCGACCCCGCGCCGCCTTGCACCAGCACCTGCTGGCCGGGCGCGGCGCCCGCCAGTCGGACGGCCTGCATGGCGGTGAAGGCCGGAATGCCCAGGCAGGCGCCTTCGTCGTAGTCCAGGCCGGCCGGCAGCGGCACGGCCTGCTGTGCCGGCAGGGCGATGTATTCAGCGGCGGTGCCGAAGGGGCGCTGCCATTGGCCGTTCCAGATCCAGACCCTCTCGCCGATGCGGCCGGGAGGCACGCCTGCGCCGACTGCGTCTATGTCGCCGGCACCGTCGCTGTGCGGGATGACGAGGGGCGCCGCCATACGGCGGTTGCCGCCGCCCTGGCGCGTCTTCCAGTCGGAGGGGTTGACGCCGGAGGCGCGCAGCCGCACCCGTACTTCGCCCGGCCCGGGCTCGGGCACCGGTTGCTCGCCCACCTGCAGCACGTCGGCTGCCGCGCCCTGCCGGGTGTAGAAGGCCGCGCGCATCATGCTGCCTGGATGCGCACCGGCAGCTTGTCCAGCATCCGCATCTGGTTGATCGGGCGATAGGTGGCGGGCGCGGTCAGTTCCAGCGTGGCGACCTTGCGTGCCAGCGCGCCGATCAAGGCCTCGGACTCCAGCCGCGCGATCATCTGCCCGATGCAGGCGTGGACGCCGCTGCCCAGGGCGACGTGGTTTCCGGCCAGCGCCGGCCGGTCGACGTCGTAGCGGTCGGCGTTCTCGAACTTGCGCGGGTCGCGATTGGCCGCGCCCAGGAACACGCCGACCTTGATGCCGCCGTCCAGCCGGATGCCCGAGAGCTCGGTCTCGGCGACGGTGGCGCGATAGGTCACCTGGAACGGCGTCTCGTGGCGTATGCCTTCCTCGAAGGCAGCCTTCACCTTGGCCGGGTCGCTGCGCACGCGCTGCCACTGCTCGGGGTTCTTCGCCAGCTGGTGCAGCGTGAAGCTGATGCCGGCAATGGTGGAATCGGTGCCGCCGCCGACGAAGCTGCGCACCACGTTGGAGGCCACCCCTTCGTCGAGGTCGCCGGCGTCTTCGGCCTTGAACAGCATTTCGGCCAGCGAGTCGGGCAGCACGCCGCGGCGCGACACGCTTTCCTCGAACCAGGCCAGGTAGGGCTGCGCTTGCGCCATCGCCTTTTCGAACAGCGCGTTCTTCGGACCGCTCTGGTTGAAGCGCATCGCGCCTATGGCCAGCGTCTCGGTGCGCGGCAACCGCACGCCGACCGAGGCCGGGAAGGCCTCCAGCACGAAGCGCTCGGCGCAGTCTTCCACGCCGTCGAACTCGCGCTGCTCCAGCAGCTGGTCGACCAGCGATTCGGCCTTGCGCTCGAAGCCTTCCTTCCACTTGCGGATCACCAGCGGCGACAGGATGCGCGTGACCACGGTGCGGATCTTGGTGTGGTCCGGCGGGTCGACTTCCAGCAGCCGGCTGGGAATGCGGAAGTCGCCGGGCTTGCGGATGTCCTGGAGGCCGATGCCGGCGGCATTGGTGAAGCGGGCGTAATCCGAGAGCACCACCTTGGCCTCGGCATGGCGGCCGACGGCATAGACGCCATGCGGCTTGATGAAGGCGATGGGGCCGGCTTCGCGCAGGGCCTCATGGAAGGAATAGGGATCGCGCAGCACCTCGATCGCATAGGGATCGATGTCCAGCACGGGCACCTCGCGCAGTGCGGTTTCGGCAGCGTTGGTCATGCGGGCAGGCTCCAGGCTAGGGATGCGTTGAATCTAGGCGGCGGGCCGCGTGGCGTCTGTCCCCCGGCCGGGGACGCGGTCCCACGGCATGGGGACAGACGCCGCGCGGCCCCCTTGGTTTACTACCCCCGACCTTCCCCATGACCCCAGGAGACAAGATGCGCCTTTCTCTCATCGCCCTGCTGGCCGGCACCGCGCTCGCGGCCGCCGTTTCCGCCCAGGCCCAGAAGACCTACGGCCCGGGTGCCAGCGACACCGAGATCAAGCTCGGCCAGACGGTGGCTTACAGCGGTCCCGGCTCGGCCTATTCGATGGTCGGCCGCATGTCGGTCGCCTACTTCAAGATGCTCAACGAGACCAAGGGCGGCATCAACGGGCGCAAGATCAACCTGCTGTCGGTGGACGACGCTTACAGCCCGCCGAAGACCGTGGAAGTCACGCGCAAGCTGGTCGAGTCCGACCAGGTGCTGGCGATGGTCAACTCCATGGGCACCGCGGCGCAGACCTCGGTGCAGAAGTACCTGAACGCCAAGCAGGTGCCGCAGCTGATGTTCTACGCATCCAGCCCCAACCTGCACGACTCGAAGGCGACGCCGTGGACGGTGCCGTTCTCCTTCGCCTACGACATCGAGGGCTCGATCTACGGCAAGTACCTGGCCGATTCCAAGCCCAATGCCAAGATCGGCGTGCTGTACCAGAACGACGACGTCGGCAAGTCCTACATGCGCGGCTTCCGCCAGGCACTGGGCGCCAGGCAGAGCAACATCGTGAAGGAAGTCAGCCAGGAAATGTCCGACCCGACGGTCGACACCCAGATCCTGCAGTTGCAGGCCTCGGGTGCCGACACCTTGGTGGTGTTCACCTCCAACAAGGCGCAGGCGCAGGCCATCAAGAAGGTGGCGGCGATCGGCTGGAAGCCCTTCTACATCGTGCCCTACGTGTCCAGCTCCATCACCGGCGTGCTGGAGCCGGCTGGCCTGGACAACTCGGTGGGCCTGGTCACCACCTACTGGTTCAAGACGCCGTCGGACCCGGTGTGGGCCAACGACAAGGCGATGCAGGACTACCTGGCCTTCTTCAAGAAGTACCTGCCGAACGACAACCCGGGTGACACCACCTCGGTCTACACCTACATGGGCGCGCAGCTGGTGGCGCTTGCGCTGGAGCGCTGCGGCGACAACCTGACGCGCGAGAACCTGTTGAAGCAGATCCAGGGCCTGAAGGACGTGGAGCTGGGCATGCTGCTGCCCGGCATGAAGATCAACTTCCGCCAGGACGACTACTACCCGATCCGCCAGGCCCGCCTGGCCAGGTTCGACGGCAAGTCGTGGAAGCCGATGACGGAGCTGATCACGATCGAGCGCTGAAACGCCGCGGGGCATCCATCCGCATGATCGATTTCCACTACGTCCCCAGCGGCAACAACCTGAAGGTCGCGATCGCGCTGGAGGAGCTGGGGCTGCCCTACCGGCTGGTCAAGCACGACATGTTCGGCGGCTCGCACCAGGCGCCGGAGTTCCGCCGCGTCAATCCCAATGCCAAGCTGCCGGCGATCGTCGACCACGCGCCGGCGGATGCGGGCGAGCCCCTGCCCGTGTTCGAATCCGGCGCCATCCTGCTGTACCTGGCGGAGAAGGCGGGCCGCTTGATGCCCACCGAGTGGCGGCGCCGGCACGTCGCGCAGCAGTGGCTGGTGTGGCAGGTGGCCGGCCTCGGGCCCATGCTGGGCCAGGCCAATCACTTCGTCCGCTACGCCCCGGAGGGCCAGGACTACGCAGTGGAACGCTACCTGCGCGAGGCGAGGCGACTGCTGACGGTGCTGGACCGGCGGCTGCGGCAGCGCGAATACATCGCCGATGAATACAGCATGGCCGACATCGCCAGCTTTCCCTGGGCTGCGGGCGTCCGTTCGGTCGGCATTGCCACCGACGACTTCCCGGCACTGGCGCAATGGATCGCCCGCATCGAGCAGCGGCCCGCCGTGGCCGCGGCCCGGGCGGCCATCATGCAGGACGACGACCGGGCCAAGTACATGCAGGCCCGGGCCAGGTTGACGCCGCAGGAGTGGTCTACCTTGTTCGGCGACCAGTTGCTGGCGGCGGCGCGGGCGGAGTGACTCGCCGGCTGTCACGGTGCGATGGTGACTTTTGCGGAAAAACTCGGTACCTTTGGCGGCTCCAAAACAGGAGTCCCGATGTCCGCTCCCGAAACCTCCCCCATCCGTGTCGGCCAGATCGAGATCCGCTACCTGCGTGACGGCACGGCCGACGGCAGCCTGGGGCTGTTCGAAATGACGCTGCAGCCCGGGTCCAACGTGCCGCCGCCGCACAGCCACTCCCGCAACGACGAGATGCTGTACGTGCTGGAAGGCAAGCTGCGCCACAGCGTCGACGGCGTCTCGGTCGACCTCGGTCCGGGTGAATGCCGCTATACGCCACGGGGCTCGGTGCATGGCTTCAGCAACCCGTTCGACCAGCCGGTGCGCACGCTTACGGTATTGACGCCCGACATCGGCGCGCAGTACTTCCGCGACGTCGGCGCCGTGGTCAGCGCCGGCGGCCCGCCGGACAAGGCGCGGCTGCTGGAGGTGATGAAGGGCTACGGCCTGGTGCCGTCGGCGCCGGCGCCGGCGGCCTGAGCACCCGCGTCACCTTGCCCGGGGATGACGTCAGGTGAAGCGCGCGGCGATGGTTCCTAGCCAGCCGAAGTCCGCCGACACCGCATCCCCCGGCGCCACCGGAATCGGCGCCACGCAGGCGCCGGTGGTGATGAAGTGGCCCGCCTGCAGCGTCTGGCCCTGCGCGGTCAGCTCGTTCACGATCCAGACCAGCGCCGCCACCGGGTCGCCGAGCACGTTGGCGCCTTTGCCCTCCAGCGCGCGACCATCGCTCACGCGGGCCTGCACCTGCAACTGCGGCAGGCCTTGCAGGCGCTCGTCGGCTGGAACCGCGGCGCCCAGCACCATGTCGTTGGTGCAGGCGCAGTCCGCCACCAGCTGCGCCTCACCGGCCCTTTCGAATTCGAGGAAGCGCGAGTCGGGCACCTCCAGGCCGGGTTGCACCGACGCGACGGCCGCCAGCACTTCGGCGCGCCCGTAGTCGCTGCCGCGCGGCGCCAGGGCGCGGCCCAGGCGGAACACGACTTCGCATTCGGCCACCCGCATGCGGTTGCCGGCCAGTGAAATCGCGGCGCCGTCCGCGTGCACCCGATGCGCGAACACCGGACCGGCCAGCGGGCCGCTGACGCCGATGTGCTTCTGCCCCGCCACGCTGGTGGCCGCGATCTTCCAGCCCGCCACCTCCCGGCCCAGCGCGGCCGCCCAACCGGCTTGCACCGCATAGCCTTCCGCCCGGCTGGCCGGACGGCAGTCCTGCGGCAGTGCGGCGATGTGCTGCGATTGCTCCCAGCTGCGGCCCAGCAGCTGGCTGGCGCGCGATGCATTCATTCGAGTCTCCTTGGGCGTTGGACCACGCGATCTTCGCATTCCGGCGGCGGCGGCCCGGTCCCTCCAAGGGGGGGCAGACGCTGGCGCCGGCGCTGCCTAAGCTACTTCCCATGCAAGCGATCCTTTCCACCCCCGAAGGCGCGCAGCTGCGCGAAGTGCAGGCCCCGGTTCCCAGGCCGAACGAAATCCTGGTCCAGGTCAGGGCCGCCAGCCTGAACCGCGCCGACCTGGCCGGGCTGGCTGCCAAGGACGGCAAGCCGCTCGGCATGGAATGGGCCGGCGAAGTCATTGCCGTCGGCAGCGAGGTGCGCAAGCACAAGCCGGGCGACCGGGTGATGTGCACCGGCGCCGGCGCCTTCGCCGAACAGGCCGTCACCGACTTCGGCCGCGCGGTGAAGATCCCCGACGGCATCCCGTTCCAGGAAGCCACCATCCTCATGCTGGCGCTGCAGACCATGCACAATGCCATCGCCACCCACGGCAAGCTGGTGCGCGGCGAGACCGTGATGATCCACGGCGCCAGTTCCGGCGTCGGCCTGATGGGCCTGCAGATCGCCAAGCTGCTCGGCGCGAGCAAGGTGATCGGCACCTCCACCAACGCGGAACGCCGGGCCAGGCTGGCCGAATTCGGCGCCGACCTGGCCGTGGACTCGCGCGACCCCGGCTGGGTCGAGCAGGTCGTGGCCGCCACGGACGGCAAGGGCGTGGACGTGATCGTCGACCAGGTCACCGGCCCCGACTTCAACCGCACCATGCAGGCCGCCGCCGTGCTGGGGCGCATCGTCAACGTCGGCCGTCTCGGCGGCGGTGAGGGCCCGTTCGACTTCCAGCTGCACGCGCTGCGCCGCATCACCTATACCGGAGTCACCTTCCGCACGCGCTCGGTGGAGGAGATCCGCGAGCTCACGACGCGGATGGCGGCCGACCTGTCGGCCGCGGTGGCTGGCCGGCGGCTCCGCCTGCCGATCGACAAGGTCTACCCGATCGGCCAGGCCGCGGCGGCATTCGAGCGCATGCGCGGCAACGCCCACTTCGGCAAGATCGTCCTGTCCCTCTGAACCGGCCGGCAAAGGAGCGCACTTGAAGGCCATCCACATCTTCGCCAACGGCGGGCCCGAAGTCCTCGAATGGGTCGACGTCCCGCTGCCCGCGCCCGGGCCCGGCGAGGTGCGCATCCGGCACACCGCCATCGGCCTCAACTTCTCAGACATCAACGTGCGCAGCGGCGGCTTCTACGTCACCGAGGGCACGAAGTTTCCGATCACGCTCGGCAACGAAGCCGCGGGCGTCGTCGAGAGCCTGGGCGCCGGCGTCAGCGGTTTCCGCGTCGGCGAGCGCGTGGCCTATGTCGGCACCGGCGGCCTGTTCTTCGAGAACACCGGCGCCTATGCGGAACAGCGCAACGTGGCGGCCGGCTGCCTGGTGCGGCTGCCGGACGACATCAGCGACCAGCAAGCCGCGGCGATGCTCCTGAAGGGCCTGACGGCGGCCGTCATCGTGCACCGCTGCTTCCGCCCCGGGCCCGGCGACACGGTGTTGATCCATGCCGCCGCCAGCGGCGTCGGCAGCCTGCTGGCGCAGTGGTGCCATGCGCTGGGCGCGACCGTGATCGGCACCGTCGGCTCGGCCGCCAAGGCCGAATTCGCGCGGGCCCATGGCTGCGACCACACCATCCTGTATCGCCAGGACGACTTCGTCGCGGAGACCCGCAAGCTGGCGCCCGATGGCGTCGCTGCCGTGTACGACGGCGTCGGCAAGGACACCTTCGTGCGCTCCTTCGACGTCGTGCGGCCCTTCGGCGCGCTCGTCAACTACGGCAACGCCTCCGGCCCGGTGCAGCCTTTCCCGCTGATCCTGCTGGCGCAAAAGGGCTGCCTGGTGCTGCATCGCCCCGGCTTCGGCTGGTACGCCAACACCACCGAATCCCGGCAGCAGGCCTGCGACGAACTGTTCGACATGGTCCGCCGCGGCCAGCTGCAGGTCGAGATCTGCGCGACCTATCCCTTGAAGGACGTCGCGCAAGCGCATCGCGCCGTCGAAGCCGGCCGCACCACCGGCTCGGTGGTCCTCATTCCTTGAATCCCCAGGAGAACAACCCATGATCGATTTCGGTTTGCAGGGCCGCGTGCTCTACGTCACCGGCGGCGGCTCCGGCATAGGCCGCGCCATCGCCACCCTGGCCGCGCGCGGCGGCATGAAGGTCGCCGTGGCCGACGCGGTCGGTGAGCGGGCCGAGGAGGTCGCCGGCGCCTTGCGCAAGGACGGCGCCCAGACGCTGGCCCTGACCCTCGACGTGCGCGATGCGGACGCCTGCAACAAGGCGGTGGAGCGCATCGAGGCCGCGCTCGGCCCCATCGATGCGATGGTTGCCTGTGCCGGCGTCTCCACGCCTTCGCGCGCCGAGGAGATGACCGACGAAGTCTGGCTGCGTTGCCTGGACGTCAACCTGAACGGCATGTTCCGCTCGGTGCAGCCGGTAGGCCGCAGCATGTTGAAGCGCAGGCGCGGCTCCATCGTCACGATTTCCTCGGTCGACGGCCTCGGCGGCCACGCCGGCCGCAGCCACTACAGCGCCTCCAAGCACGGCGTGGTCGGCCTGACCCGCGCGCTGGCGATCGAATGGGGAAAC
>JAQGMU010000579.1 GCA_028292195.1 Ramlibacter sp.
GTACGTGCGCCTGCTGGCCGACGCCGGGCTCACCAAGGATGCGGTGCGCAACATGCGGCTCTTCATCTCTGGCTCGGCACCGTTGCTGATCGAGACCTTCCGCGAATGGAAGGAGCGCACCGGTCACACCATCCTCGAACGTTACGGCATGAGCGAGACCGCAATGCTCACCTCCAACCCCTACGCCCCGGCCGATGGCGAACGCAAGGGCGGCACCGTGGGCTTTCCTCTGCCGGGCGTGGATCTGCGCGTGGTCGACGACCAGGGCGTACCCGTGCCGCAGGGCGAGATCGGCGGCATTCAGGTGCGGGGCCCCAACGTGTTCAAGGGCTACTGGCGCATGCCCGAGAAGACGGCCGAAGAGTTCACCGCCGACGGCTTCTTCAAGACCGGCGACGTGGGCCGCGTAGACGCCCAGGGCTACGTGACCATCGTCGGCCGCAGCAAGGACCTGATCATCAGCGGCGGCTACAACGTCTACCCGGCCGAGATCGAGGGCTACCTGAACGACATGCCGGGCGTCGCCGAGAGCGCGGTGGTCGGCGTGCCGCACCCGGACTTCGGCGAGGTTGGCGTGGCGATCGTTACGCCCAAGCCCGGCGCCGCCCTCGACAGCGACAAACTCATCGCGACACTGAAGTCGCAACTCGCGAACTTCAAGATCCCGAAACGCTGCTTCGTGGTGCAGGAACTGCCCCGCAACACGATGGGCAAGGTGCAGAAGAACCTGCTGCGGGACCAGCACAGGCAGCTGTTCGCCTGAGTCTGGTGCTGCGCGCTGATCCCGCACTGCAGCAAAGCATCGTCCTACAGCGGCACCACGGGCCGCCCTTTATGTTGGGAGTTCATCCCGCCGCGGGCTTCTTGCGCGCCGGCGGCAGTTCAACCCGGCAGAAGAAATACACCCATGAGAATTGCCCAGATCGCTCCCCTGATGGAGAGCGTGCCGCCCCGCGCCTATGGCGGCACCGAACGTGTGGTCAGCTACCTGACCGAGGCGCTGGTCGAGATGGGGCACGACGTCACGCTGTTCGCCAGCGGAGACTCGTCCACTTCGGCCCGCCTCATCCCCATCGTCGACCACGCCTTGCGGCTGGACCCGGCGCGGCCGGATCCCGTCATCTGGCACACGCTGATGGTGGACCGGGTGCGCGAGATGAGCGGAAGTTTCGACGTGCTCCACTTCCACATCGACACCGTGCACCTGCCGGTGGCCGTGCATTCCCGCACGCCCAGCCTGACCACGCTGCACGGCCGCCTCGACATCCCCGACCTCAAGCCGCTGTTCAAGCGCTTCCACCAGCACCCGCTGGTGTCGATCTCCGACAACCAGCGCACCCCGATCCCGGGAGCCAACTGGCTGGCCACCGTGCACCACGGGCTGCCACTTGACCTCTACGACTACCACCCGCAGCCGCAGGACTACTTTGCCTTCGTCGGCCGCATGTCGCCCGAGAAGCGCTGCGACCGGGCGATCGAGATCGCGATTGCCTGCAACACGCCGCTGCGCATCGCCGCCAAGGTCGACGACGCCGACCGCGAGTACTACGCGCAGGTGATCGAGCCGCTGCTGGCGCACCCGCTGGTCACCTACGTCGGCGAGATCGGCGATGCCGAGAAGAACGCCTTCATCGGCAACGCCAGGGCGCTGCTGACGCCGATCGACTGGCCGGAGCCCTTCGGCCTGGTGATCATCGAAGCCATGGCCTGCGGCACGCCGGTCATCGCCTACGGCCACGGCGCGATCCCGGAGCTGATAGACCACGGCGAGACCGGCTTCGTCGTCCACAACCAGGAGCAGGCCATCGCCGCGGCCCGCGCGATCGACACCATAGCCCGCCGCACCTGCCGCGCCACCTTCGAACGCCGCTTCGCGTCGCCCGTGATGGCCGGCCAGTACCTGCAGAACTACCGCGCGCTGACCGAAGAGCGCATGGCGGCATGACGGCGGCCCTACCGGAGACAGCCATGGCGAAGAAGAAGATCCAGGTCGACGACAAGTGGTACGTGCTGGCGACCTTCGCGCATCCCGAAGAGCAGCCGCAGGTGCTGAAGAACGACGAGACCTTCGCCATGTTCGACCGCTTCGGCGACATCGCGGCGCTGGCGCCCGGCCAGGAAGGCCTGTACCACAACGACACGCGCTACCTCTCGCACCTGGAGCTGACCATGGACGGCGCCAGGCCGCTCTACCTGGGCTCGGCGGTGGAACACGCCAACAGCCTGCTGGCGATCGACCTGATGAACCCCGACCTGACGGTGGGCGGCAAGTTGGCGCTGGCCAAGGGTACGCTGCACCTGCTGCGCTCCAAGCTGATCTGGCAGGGCTGCTGCTACGAACACATCCGCCTCACCCACCACGGCGACGAGAGCGCGACGGTGCGCGTCGAGCTGAGCTTCGAAGGCGACTTCATCGACCTGTTCGAGGTGCGCGGCATGCAGCGCGAACAGCGCGGCGAGCGCCTGCCGCCCGAGGTGAGCGCCTGCGAGGTGGTGCTGCCCTACCAGGGCCGCGACAAGCTCTGGCGCCGCACCCGCGTGCGCTTCGAGCCCAGGCCGCGCAGCATCGACGGCGGCCGCGCCAGCTTCGAGCTGCGGCTCGACCCGGGCGAGGAGCACCACCTCTACTGCACCGTCTCCTGCGAGTGCGAGGGCGAGCCGGCGCTGCAGGTGCTGACGTACGCGGCGGCGCTGCAGGCCAACACGTCGGCGCGCACCGAGTCGCAGGACGCGCGCTGCCTGCTCGAGACGTCCAACCCGCTGGTCAACCTGTGGCTGGACCGCTCGGTGTCGGACCTGGCCATGCTGACCACCGAGCTCCCGAGCGGGCCTTACCCGTTTGCCGGCGTGCCGTGGTACTCCACCACCTTCGGCCGCGACGGCATCCTGACCGCGCTGGAATACCTGTGGGTCGACCCGTCCCTGGCCCGCGGCGTGCTGGGCTTCCTGGCCGCCACCCAGGCGACCGAGTTCGACCCCGAGCGCGACGCCGAGCCGGGCAAGATCCTGCACGAGGCCCGCGCCAGCGAGATGGCGCACACGCGCGAGATCCCGTTCGGCCGCTACTACGGCACGGTGGACGCCACGCCGCTGTTCCTGGTGCTGGCGGCCGCCTACTGGGAGCGCACCGGCGACGAGCGCCTGATGCGCAGCATCTGGCCCAACCTGCTGGCGGCGCTGGAGTGGATCGACCGTTACGGCGACGTCGACGGCGACGGCTTCGTCGAATACGCGCGCAAGAGCAAGGACGGCCTCACCCAGCAGGGCTGGAAGGACTCGCAGGACTCGGTGTTCCACCGCGACGGCCAGCTGGCCGAAGCGCCGATCGCGCTGTGCGAGGTGCAGGGCTACGTCTACCAGGGCAAGCAGAGGATGGCCGGGATGGCGCGCGCGCTCGGCGAGACGGCCTTGGCCGGGCGGCTGGCGCAGGAAGCGGAACAGCTGCGGCGGCGCTTCCAGGCCGCCTTCTGGAGCGAGGAGCTCGGCACCTATGCGCTGGCGCTGGACGGACACAAACAGCGTTGCGACGTGCTGTCTTCCAACCCGGGCCACTGCCTGTGGAGCGGCATCGCCGCGACCGAGCACGCCCAGCGCGTGATCGACGGGCTGATGGGCCCGGCGTTCTTCAGCGGCTGGGGCATCCGCACCATTGCGCAGGCCCAGCCGCGCTACAACCCCATGTCGTATCACAACGGCTCGATCTGGCCGCACGACAATGCGCTGGCCGCCGCCGGCATGGCCCACTACGGGCGCAACGAGGAGGCCGTGCGCCTGCTGTCCAGCCTGTTCGATGCCAGCCTGCACTTCGACCTGCACCGGCTGCCGGAGCTGTTCTGTGGCTTTCCGCGCAGGGAGGGCGCCGGTCCCACGCTGTACCCGGTGGCCTGCTCGCCGCAGGCCTGGGCCGCCGCGGCGCCGTTCGCCATCCTGCAAGGGTGCCTGGGGCTGGAGCTGCGCACCGACGCGGTCTGCCTGCACACGCCGCGGCTGCCGCCTTTCATCGACTGGCTGCGCCTCACCCGCCTGGGCCTGCCGGGTGCGAGTTGCGACCTGCTGCTGCAGAGGCACGAACGCAGCGTTGGCGTGGAAGTGCTGCGCAAGGACGCGAACCTCCGGGTGAGCGTGGTCGCCTGAGCGATCGCAGGAGCCCAAACACGCCACGGCGGCGCCAACAGCGGGCAGAATGCGCGCTTGGCTACGAGAGGCATGCGTGCTTATTCCGCTGTCGCACCCGGTGGACATCCACGGTTTCCACCACGAGGCAACCCGCCTGCTGGGTCAGCAGGTGGCACCCCACACCGTGCAGTGGACTGCCGCGCCCGCCTGCTGCCCGGACGCCGAGCCCTTGCTGGAGACGGCCAACGCCAGCATCCGCAACCGCGCGGCGCGGGCCATCATTCCGCAGTCTTTCGTGCGCATGAGCGAGCTGGTGGTATTGCACCGCGACCCGTTGCGCTTCGACGTGCTGTACCGGTCGCTGTGGAGGCTGGTGTATGAGCCGGAGCTCAGGCACGACTTTGGCGATGCCGATCTGGCGCGCCTGCGCCAGATGGCGCAGTCGGTGCGGCGCGACGTGCAGAAGATGAAGTCGCGGATGGAGTTCATCCCGGTGCAGCTGAAAGGCAATGCGGTCGACGCCTGCTGGTACGAGCCCACTCACTTCATCGCCGAACTGGTGGGCGGCTGGCTGGCCAGGCAGGACGGGCGCGGCGCCTGGGTGCTGCTGACGCCGGATCGCAGCCTGCACTGGGATGGCGCGCAGCTGATGGCGGCGCCGGGCCTGGCCCCCGAGCAGCAGCCCCGCGCGCTGTCGCGGGACCAATGGATGGCGCTGCTGGAGAACCTGCCCTGGTTCTGATCAGCCGGGTGTCGACGGGTGCGACATCCCCATCCCGCTGGAAAACGAGAAGTCGCTGCGGGTGCGGCTCCAGTTCAGGCCATCCTCCCCGATCAGCTGGCGGCAGCGCATGAACAGGCTGTCCAGCGCCGCGTCCTGCACGTCGCGCAGGTGGTGGTAGCGGGGGTCGGCGTAGTAGGGGCGCAGCGATGACTGCGTCATGCGCAGGATGTTCTCTTCCCAGAAGTACTGCATCAGCTCGCGGTGCGTCTCCAGCAGCTTCACCATCAGGCCCGACAGCTCGGGCAGGAATTCGTCCTTGATCTGGCCCGCCTGCGCGAGCGCCGCCGGCACGGTGAGGTCTTCGGGGCTCTGGTGCAGCAGCGGCTCGTCGCGGTGCCAGTCGATCCAGGCCGAATAGGCCTTCAGGCAGTCCATCAGCTTGTAGGCGGCATTGCGCCGCCGCATCACGTCCCTGACGATGCGCGAGCGCAGGTACCACAGGCCGGCCACCAGCCCGCCGCCGGCTGCGAGCGAAAGGGAAAGCAACAAGGTGTTGTCCAAGGAGCTGTGCGGCTGGGGTGGGAAGGCCCATTGTGCTATCCCGCCGCCGTTCACGCTCGCGGCTGTCCGTCAGCGGCAGCCGGCGGCTGATGATTGGTTCACGGAAGCTTGTTCCTGTTCACCATTTCACGGCCACAGCCCGACCGTGGTGGCAGGGCAGGCGGGCCGGATCAGCGCCTGGCCTCTTGCCGGAACTGGCGGGTGGCTTCCAGGCCCGCGGGCGTCCAGTGCTGGGCGGGAGACATGGCGCGCACCAGCAGCGCCGAGCGCCCCGCTGCGTCCAGTCCGGCCAGCTGTTCGCGCAACAGGGCCAGGTCGGGGTCCAGCAGGCCGCCATCGGCCTGCGCCGCGGATTCGGGCGCGTGGCGTTGCAGGGCGCGGAAAGTGGCGCGCGGGCGGCCCGGCTCCGTGGGGGCGGCCTCGGCATAAGGGCGCCCGTCGGCGCTGGCCGCACCGCGGATCCAGTCGTGCAGCACCTGCAGTTCGTAGCCGGAGAACACGCCGAACATCTCGGCCCGTTCGCCCTGCAGCAGCTTCCAGAAGCGGCTGTCCTCGACCGGCTGGCCGAACCGGATCCAGCCGGCCTGCTCCAGCGCCGCCACGAAGCTCCCCATCTCCAGCGGATTGCGCAGCCAGTCGTTGATGCCGCGGCCCGCCACCCGGCAATAGTCCGAGTGCGCGCCGCTGCCGGAGCGGGCCTTGCGCGCCAGGATGCGCAGGGCTTCCGCATGGAGGTCGAAGCCTTCGACCACCTCGGTGGTGCCGGCCCCGTGGCCGGCCAGCCGGGCGCCGGCCTGCACGCGCCGCCAGAACGCGCCGCCGTCGTCCAGGCGCGGCAGCAGGTCCAGCGCGGCCTGGCAGGCGCGGCGCGCGTGGCCGGTGTCGGCGTTGTCCACCGTGACGTGCAGGGTGAAGTAGTAGGGGTCCAGCCCCAGTTCGTTCAGTTCGTAGGCGGTGACCAGCAGGTGCAGCGGCAGCTGCTCGTAGCCGAGGTTGAAGCCCACCACCTC
>JAQGMU010000441.1 GCA_028292195.1 Ramlibacter sp.
CCGCCGCGCTACGACTTCGACCAGGGCATGCCCGACCCTGCCACCTACCCGCTCGAGGAGCTGCAGCGCTGCGCCGACAAAGTGCTGAAGACGCAGGGCCGCGCCGCCTGCGGCTACTTCGGCGCCGCCGGCCGCTCCGAGATGATCTACGGCTATGCGGGGCTGCGCGACAGCATCGCGGCCTGGGTCAACAAGCGTGACAAGCTCGGCCTGGATCGCAAGAACATCATGTTGATGAACGGCTCCGCGGCCGGTCTCAGCATGATCGCGAATGCGCTCGTCGGGCCAGGTGATGGAGCCATCGTCGAATCGACGACGTTTCCCTACATGGCGACGTTCCTGGAAAACACGGGCGCCACCGTGTTGCGGGCCGCGGTCGACAACGAAGGCATGGTGGTCGCGGATGCCGAGCGCCGCCTGCAGGAGATGAAGGAGCGCGGCCTCACGCCCAAGCTCATCTACACGATCCCCACTTTCCACGTGCCCACCGGCGTGCTGATGCCGCTGGCGCGCCGCCAGCAGTTGCTGGAACTGGCCCGCCGCTGGAACGTCTACGTCGTGGAAGACAACTGCTACAACGAACTCTGGTACGACCAGCCGACGCCGCCCACGCTGCTGTCGCTGGAGCCGGGCGGCCGCGTCATCCAGTCGGACAGCTTCAGCAAGATGCTGGCGCCTGGCCTGCGCACGGGCTGGGTGGTTGCCGCGCCCGAAGTCGCCGGCATGATCGGCCGCATGCGGCCCGACCTGGGCGTGAGCCAGTTCACCAGCCACGTCGTCGACGTCTGGATGGCCAACGGCCGGCTCGATGCGCACCTCGATCGCGTGCGGCCGCTGTACCGGCGCAAGCGCGATGTCGCCGCCGATGCACTGCGCCGGCATTGCGGAGAGTTCGTCAAGTTCAGCGTGCCGCAGGGCGGCATCTTCTTCTGGCTGGAGCTGGCGCCCGGGATCGACGGCCAGAAGGTGCGCGAGACGCTGCTGCGTGACGGCGTGGCCTGCCGCCCAGGCGAGCGTTTCGCCGGGGCGACGGCGGTGAACGGCTACCTGCGCATGTCCTTCCTGCAGGTGGAGGAAGCCGAGATCGAGCGCGGCGTGGCGCTCCTCGGGCAAGCCTTCGCCGCCGCTTCGGCCTGACAGCGCCCGGGCGCTGAAGAAGACACAACACAAGGAGACAAAGCATGAGACATCCCATCCTGTCCGCGGCGCTGCTGCTGGCCGCGGCCCTGGTTGCCCAGGGCGCGGCCGCGCAGGCCTGGCCGGCCGCGCGGCCGGTCCGCGTGATCGTGCCGTATCCGGCCGGCGGCGCGACCGACATCGCGGCGCGCGCCTTCGCCCGCTCCATGGGCAAGCGGCTGAACCAGACTTTCGTCGTCGACAACAAGGGTGGCGCCGGCGGGGCCATCGGCCTGGAGGCCGCCGCTGCCTCGGCGCCCGACGGCTACACCGTCATCGTCGGCACGGCCGGCAACTACGCCGTCAACCCGCACATCCTGAAGCAGGTGAAGTACGACGTGGAGAAGAGCTTCGCGCCCGTGTGCCTGATGGCGCTCGCGCCGGTGGCCCTGTTCGCCAACCCGGCGCTGCCGGCGAACAACCTGTCCGAACTGGTGGCCTGGTCCAAGGCCAACCCGGGCAAGCTCAATTTCTCCACCGACGGGCAGGCCACCATCCCGCACATCGGGGGTGAATACCTCAAGCTGATCACCGGCGTCGACATGACGCACGTGCCTTACAAAGGCTCGGCCTCCGCAACCCAGGCCGCGCTGGCCGGCGACACGCAGCTGGCCCTGACCGGGGTGGCCAACGCCATCCCGCACGTGCGCGCCGGCAAGCTGAAGTTGATCGGCGTGGCGGGCACGCGGCGCCTGACGCTGTTCCCGAACACGCCCACCCTGATCGAGCAGGGCGCGAAGGGCTTCGACCTGGGCTCGTGGTTCGCCATGTTCGCGCCCGCCGGCACCGATGCCGCGGTCATCGGCCAGATGGCCAAGGCTTGCCGCGACACGGCCGCCGAGCCCGAAATCCAGGAGACGCTGGCCGGGGCCGCGCTGGAAGTGATGACGGGCACGCCCGAGCAGTTGCGCGACAAGCTGCACGACGACCTGAAGCGCTGGGGCGAGATGGTCACCAGCAGCGGGGTGAAAGCCGAATGAGCGCCACTCACGAGCCGAATCGCTTCACGGTGGTCGCCGAGGACCTGAAGTTTCCGGAGGGTCCGGTATGGCTGCCTGACGGCACGGTGCTGTGCGTGGAGATCGCGGCCGGCACGCTGACGGCGATCGAACGCGGCGGACGCCGGCGGGTGGTCGCCAAGCTGGGCGGCGGGCCGAACGGCGCCGCGCTGGGGCCTGATGGCGCGTGCTACGTGTGCAACAACGGCGGCTTCAATTGGGCGGTGCGCGACGGCCGGCTGGTCACGGCCGGCATTGCCGACGACTACAAGGGCGGTTCGATCCAGCGGGTAGACCTGGCCACCGGCCGCTTCGAAACCCTGTACTCCAGTGCCGACGGCAACGACCTGCGCGGCCCGAACGACCTGGTGTTCGATGCGCACGGCGGCTTCTACTTCACCGACGCCGGCAAGCTGCGTGGCCGGGCCATGGATCGCGGAAGCGTGTTCTATGCCCGCGCCGACGGCAGCATGATCCGCGAGATCGTCCCTTCCATGGCTATCCCCAACGGGGTCGGCTTGTCGCCGGACGGTCGCACCCTCTATGTCGCGGAGACCGAAACAGCGCGCCTGTGGGCATGGCCGGTCACCGCGCCCGGAGAACTGGAGCGCCTGCCGTGGCATGTGTCCCCATGCGGCGGCCGGCTGGTCTACACCGCGCCCTCGTTCACGCGCTACGACTCGCTGAAGGTCGAGGCCGGCGGCAACATCTGCCTGGCCACCCTCGACATCGGCGCGGTGACCGTCGTTTCTCCGGATGGCCGGCTGGTGGAGCAGCCGCGTGTGGAGTGCGGCGACACGCATTGCACCAACCTGTGCTTCGGCGATGCGGACCTGCAGACGGCGTGGCTGACGCTGTCGCACACCGGCAAGCTGGTCACCGGCCGCTGGAACCGTCCAGGCCTGCAGCTGGTGGGCTAGTCGCGGCGCCGCCTCGCGCGGCCTCGCGCACCACCGCGACGAAGTTGGCGAGCAGCGGGGTCCGGTTCGAGCGCAGCCACACCAGTTCCAGCGTCATCGGCACGGAGAAGTCCGCCACCTGCTTCATCACCAGGCCGGGAGGCAGCATCGCACGCGCCGATCGGGTCAGCAGGCCGACACCCATGCCGGCAATGATCAGGCTCAGGATCGCCTGCTCGTTGTCCATCTCCTGCACCACGCGCGGCTCCAGCCCGCCCGCGCGGCAGGCGGCCATGATCCGGTCCCAGCCCGTGCCCAGCTGGTCGCGCCGGGTGAGGATGAAGTCCTCTCCGCGCAGGTCCCGCAACGCCAGATTTTCCGCCTGCGCCAGCCGATGCGAGGCGGGTAGCACCAGGGCGCGGTCGTCGCGGAACACTTCCAGCGCCTCGAATTGCGGCAGGTGGGGCGGCCGGTCGAACAGGAAACCGCCGTCGATGTCGCCGGCTTCCAGCGCCGCCAGCTGCGCCTGCGACTTCGCCAGGGTCAGCTTCAGGTCCACGTCGGGAAAACGGGTGCGGAAGGCACGGAACGATTCGGGAATCGCCGGGCAGCGCGTTCCCACGTCGTTGAAGCCGATGGAGAGCGCACCCACCTGGCCGGCCGCGGCCCTTTGCGTGCGCGTTCCGAGGCGATCCACCTCGGCGAGGATGCGGACCGCGCCTTCGAGGAACACCTCGCCCGCCGGCGTCAAGTGCATGCCCTGTGACGTGCGTTCGAACAGCGCCGTGGCGAGTTCGTCCTCCAGCGCCTGGATCTGCCGCGACAGAGCGGGCTGCACGATGTGGAGCCGCAAGGCCGCCTGGTGCAGGTTGCCGGCCTGGGCCGCTGCGACGAAGTAGCGCAGGTGGCGTAGTTCCATGAGCCGGGATTATCCGGCTGCGGGGCGAAGCGGCCTGGCGACGGCGCGCGCATAGGGCCGCGGCCAGGGCGCCTGCGCGCCCAGCGCCTCGGCCGCATGCAGGGCCCAGTTCGGGTCCTTCAGCATTCCGCGGGCGAGGAACACCAGGTCGGCCTGGCCCTCCGCGACGATTGCCTGTGCCTGGCCCGGCTCGGTGATGCCGCCGACCGCGCCCGCGGCGATGCCGGCTTCCCGCCTCACACGCGCCGCGAATGGAATCTGCATCCCGGGCCCCTGCGGCGGCTGCGCGCCGGGCACGATGGCGCCGCTGGAACACACCACGAGATCCGCGCCGTCCGCACCCAGCAAGCCGGCCAGCCGCACGGCGTCGTCCGGGCCCCAGCTGCCTTCCACCCAATCCGTCATCGACAGCCTCGCGGCAAGGACCATGCCGGCGGGCAGGGCGGCCCGCACGGCACGCACCACCTCCCGCGCAAAGCGCGTGCGGCCGTCGAAGTCGCCGCCCCAGCGGTCCTGCCGCCGGTTCGCCAGCGGCGACAGGAACTGGTGCGCCAGGTAGCCGTGCGCCAGGTGCAGTTCCACGTAGCGGAAGCCCGCCATTGCGGCCCAGCGCGCGCCCTCGGCGAAGTCCGCGATCGCCCGTGCGATCTCGCCTTCGCCCATTTCGCGTGGCAATGCCGCGTCGGCGGAAAAGGGCAGCGCCGATGGCGCCTGCACCTCCCAGCCGCCCGCGTCCAGGGGGATCGCCTTGCGCCCCACCCAGGGCGCCTGCGTGCTGCCCTTGCGGCCGGCATGCGCCAGCTGCACGCCCGCCACCGCGCCCTGCGCGGAGATGAAGTCCACCACGGGCCGCAGCGCGTCGGCATGGGCCTGCGACCACAGGCCCAGGTCGGCCGGCGAGATGCGCGCGCCCGGCGCTACCGCCGTGGCCTCGGCGACCACCAGCCCGGCGCCGCCGGCGGCGCGCGCGCCCAGGTGCACCAGGTGCCAGGGCGTTGCCAGGCCGTCGGGACCGCAGGCGTACTGGCACATCGGCGAGACACCCACGCGGTTGCGCAGGCGCACGCCGCGGATCTCCAATGGAGAAAACAGGGCGGAAGGCATGCCGGCGAAGCTAAGGCCAGGACCGGCGCGGCACAACCGCTGCGGCCGAATCATCACATCCATGCGGATAGCGGTGTTGCGCTGGCCCTGCGCGGCTGACGGCCCTAGACTTTTCGCCAGGGCCCCTGCGGCCGTGCGCTGCTGCGTGCGGCGGGCCACCGCCAACAAGGAGACAGTGCATGCTTTCGTTCCCCTCCGCCCTCGCGCGCCTCGCCTGCGTGGCTTTCGCGGCCGGCATCCTGGCCAGCGCCCCGGCCCACGCCCAGGCGCCGCAGTTCACCAAGCCGATCCGCTTCATCGTGCCTTATCCGGCGGGTGGCCCCACCGACCTCACGGCGCGCAGCTACGCCGACAAGCTGGGCAAGTACCTCGGCCAGACCGTGGTGGTGGAAAACAAGCCCGGCGCGCAGGGCATCCCGGCGGTGCAGCAGATGATGCAACTGCCCGCCGACGGCCACACCATCTACTTCGGCACGCTGTCGACGCAGGTGGTCTCGCACGTCATCAACACCTACCGCAAGATGCCGAACGCGTACGATGCGCGCAAGGACCTCGTGCCGGTGAGCCTGCTCGGCTCCTCGCCGCTGGTCGTGGTGACGAGCATCAAGTCCGGCGTCACCAGTTACAAGCAACTCGTCGACACGCTCAAGGCGCAACCGGGCAAGCTGAACTACGGCTCCGACGGCACCGGCAGCCTGACGCACCTGGGCGGCGAAATGCTGAACCAGTCGTTCGGCACGCAGAGCCTGCACATTCCCTACAAGGGCACGGCGGAATTCAGCCAGGCGCTGCTGAGCGGCGACATCCAGTTCGCCGTCAGCGGGATCGTGGGCGCCACGGCGCTGATGAAGCAGAACCGCATCAACGTGCTGGCAGTCGCCGGCCCGCGCCGCAGCGACCAGCTGCCCGGCGTGCCGACCACGGCCGAACTCGGTTCGCCCGGCGTCGACCTGACCTCCTGGTTCGCGGTGTTCATGAAGGCCGGCACGCCCAAGCCCTTCGTCGACGCGATGGCACAGGCGATCGAGAAGGCCGCGAAGGAGCCGGAGGTGGTCCAGCGCCTGACGGCCGCCGGCGTCGAGATCGTCACCAACACGCCGGAACAGTTCGCGAGCCAGATCGACAGCGACTACAAGCGCTGGACCGCGGTGATCGACAAGGCCGCGATCAAGTTCGAATGAGGACCTTGCCATGAATGCAGCCGAACGCGATGCGATCTTCTACGTGCCGGAGGGCGCGTTCAGCCGAGGCCTGGCGGACGTGCCGCCGTACGTGTTCGCCGACGAACAGCGGCGGGCGCTGGATCCGCAATGTCCCACCGGCCTGGTCCCGCTGGACATTTCGAACCTGCTGGGCACGGCATACCCCGCCACCACGCCCGTCCTGCTGGCGCGCTACGTGGTCGTGCGCGCGGGCGAGAGCCTGGAGCACGCCTTCGAAGCCACTGGCGAGATCTACTACGTGGCGCGCGGTGCGGGCATGAGCGGCGCCGGCGACACGCGCATCGCGTGGCGTGCCGGCGACGTGTTCGTGTTGCCGGGTGCCAGCCGCACGCGGCACCAGGCCGAGACCGATGCCGTGCTGGTGTGCTTCACCAACGAGCCGGAGCTGGCCTATGCCGGCGTGCGCGCACCCGAAGCCCGGCACAACGCGGTGGTGGCGCCGGCCTATTTCGACGCCCGCGTCATCGACGAGAAGCTGGGGCTCGTGCACCAGCGCACCGGTCCGCAGCAAACCGCCGGCAAGTCGGTGATTTTCGCCACCACGCCGCTGCAGGGCATGCGCACCATGCTGCCGTCGATCACGGCGGCCATGAACACGCTCGAACCGGGCGGTGACCAGCGCCCGCACCGTCACAACGCCGTGGCCCTCACGCTGGCGATCGAAAGCGAAGGCATCCATTCGAAGATAGCCGGCCAGCAGGTCGACTGGATTCCCTTCGGCGTGATGGTGACGCCGCCGCAGGCCGAGCACTCACACCACAACCGCGGCAGCCGGATGATGAAGTCCTTCGTCGTCCAGGATGGCGCGCTCTATTACCAGCTGCGCAATCCGGGCTTCGCCTGGACGGCGTGAACCCGATCCCATCCAGGAGGCAAGGCGTGAATTTCCAAGTCAACCAACTGCATCCCCATTTCTTCGGAGAAGTGGTGGGGCTGGACCTGCGCACCGAGCTGGACGCGACCGCCATCGACGCGGTGACGGCGGCCATCGATCGTCTCGGGGTGCTGGTGTTCCGGGACCAGGCGATCGACGACGATCAACAACTTCGCTTCTCCAATCACTTCGGTCGGCCGCAGCGTTCCATCACCGTGCACCGGGATCAGCTTGCGCGCCGGCTGCGCAAGGAGGAACTGAGCGACATTTCCAACCTGGACGAGCACGGCTTCAAGCTGGGCATGGACCATCCGCGCCGCTTGTATGCGTTGTCGACCAAGCTCTGGCACACCGACAGCTCGTTCCGCAATCCCGCGGGCAAATACACCTTCCTGTGCGCCAAGCAGCTGCCCGCCGAGGGCGGCAACACGGAGTTCGCCGACATGCGCGCCGCGTGGGACGCGCTGCCGCCGGCGCGCCAGCAGGCCCTGCGCGGCCGGCAGGTGCAGCACTCGCTGGCCTTTTCGCGCGGCCAGATCGAGGGCTCGCCGCCGCTCGACGAAACCGAGCGCAAGAGCCTGCCGCCCAGCGTGCACCCGCTGGTGCGCGTGCATCCCGGCTCGCACCGTACCGGGCTGTACCTGGCCTCGCATGCGGAATCCATTGTCGGCGTCCCGTATGCAGAGGGCCGCCAGGAACTCGCCGAGCTGATGGAATTCGCGACCCGGCCGGAATTCGTGTACGCACATGTGTGGAAGCCGGGCGACCTGCTGATGTGGGACAACCGCTGCACCATGCACCGCGCGATGCCCTTCGACGAGACGAAGTACGTGCGTGAACTGCGCCGGACTACCGTGGCCGAAGAGGCAGACGCGCTGGCGGCCGCTGCATGAGCCGCGCCACCGTCATGAGCGCGGACCTTCGCCGCCTGCTGCAGTCCATTTTCGCCGTGCTGGCCGTGGCCTGCGCCCCCGCGTGGGCGCAAGCGCCGGCCTGGCCGAACAAGCCCGTGCACCTGCTGGTGCCGTTCCCGGCGGGCGGGCCGACCGACGTCACCGCGCGCATCTACGCCGACAAGCTGGCTGCGCGGCTGAACCAGCCCTTCGTGGTGGAGAACAAACCAGGTCCCAACGGCATTGCCGTCTACAACGCCGTGATCGCCGCCCCGGCGGACGGCAATACGCTGGCCTTCGTGACGCCCGGCGGCCAGGTGCTGCAGCCGGCCATCAATGCGTACCTGAAGAAGCCGGTGGAGCAGGACGTGAACAAGCTGCTGGCGCCGGTCGGCCTGCTGGCGGAAAGCCCGCTGGTGCTGGTGGTCAGCAACAAGGTGCCGGCCAACACCGTGCCCGAACTCCTGGCCTGGCTCAAGGCCAACGCGGCCAAGGCCAACTACGCGTCCGACGGCGTCGGCTCGAGCACCCACCTGGCCGCCGAGATGTTCAACGACGCGCTGGGGATCCAGGCCGTGCACGTCCCGTTCAAGGGCACGGTCGATTCGATGAATGCCGTGATGCAGGGCGATGCGCACTTTGCCTTTGCGGGAATCCTCACGCCGCTGGCGCTGCATCGCGCCGGCAAGCTGAAGATCATCGCCATTGGCGGGACTTCGGCCGTCGCCTCCCTGCCGGGCGTGCCGCTTCTGGCCGACGCAGCCAATCTTCCGGGCTTCGATGTCTCGTCGTGGTTCGCCCTGTTCGCTCCGAAGGACACACCGCCCGAGCGCGTGGCCCTCCTCAACGCGCAGCTGGAAGCCATCGCGCGCCAGCCCGACGTGATCGAGAAATTCGCCAACCTGGGCTTGCAACCGCGCCCCGTCAGCGCGGCGGAACTGGCGCAGCGCATCCAGCGTGACGTGCGCAAGTGGAACGAGCTCCTGGTGCGCACCCAGCTGAAGTTGAACTAGGAGGCCCTAAGCCGGCGGGAAGTGCGCGGC
The DNA here is from genome assembly GCA_028292195.1 of Ramlibacter sp. Lineage (GTDB taxonomy): Bacteria > Pseudomonadota > Gammaproteobacteria > Burkholderiales > Burkholderiaceae_C > Ramlibacter. The sequence continues at coordinate 9,130 of JAQGMU010000441.1, forward strand.
GATGGTCTCGCGCATGACCGCGACCAGCTCGGCGCGCCGCCTCTTCTGCACCTCGCTGATGCCGCCGATGCCGACCACCAGGGCCTGGCCGCTGTCGGTCACCGGCAGCGGCATGGCCAGCACCGCACCGCCCGGCGTGACCAGGTCGGTGGTGAAGGCATAGCCCGCGCGCCGCGCTTCGGCAATGACCTGCAGCAGCTCCTCCGTGGACACCGCCGTGGCGGCGCCGGTGCGCGCTTCGGCGTTGATGCGGTGCGCGACCTTGCGCACTTCGGCATCCGGCAGCGTGCTCAGGAGCGCATAGCCGGTGCCGGACGCGCCCAGCGGACGCAGCGCGCCGCGCGTGACCTGCAGCCGCGCCATGCTTGTGGCCTGCAGCACGTGGATGTACTGGGCCCAGACGCCATTGCGGATCGCCAGCACCACCGCGTCGCCCGTCTTCTGCTGCAGTTCCTCCATGCAGCGCAGTGCCACACCGCCCATGAACATCGGGCTGTTCACCCAGTTGCCCAGCAAAGCGACGCGGCAGCTCGGAAGGTAGGTGCGCGCCAACCGGTCGAAATACAGGTAGCCCATGGCCACCAGGCTGCGCAGCAGCGCCGAGGTGCTCGACTGCGGGAGTTTCAGCATCTCGGAAATCTCGACCACGTTGGCGGGGCGCTGGATCTCGTCGAAGTATTCGAGGATCTGCAACACGCGCCCCGCGGACTTGACCACGCCTTCCGGCAGGTCGGGCCGCGTCCCGACGACGCGCTTCTCTTCGGCTACCCATTTCTTGCGCATGGCGGCGATGTTAACGCGCAAGCATGTGCTGGTTTCGCCCGGCTCCTTGCCCGCGGCCTCCGTCGCTTCTAGCATCGACGCACCATGCCGCTGAACGCCGACGCCATCCTCTCCCATCCCTTCGCCGAACAGGAGCAGGTGCTGACCGACAAGGACTGCATGCTGTTCGCGCTGTCGGTGGGCCTGGCGCGCGATCCGCTCGACGAAGCAGAGCTTTCCTACGTTTACGAGGAGGGGTTGAAGGTCTTTCCGACCATGCCGATCGTGCTGGGGCACCCCGGCCCCTGGATGGCGCTGCCCGCCATGGGCATCAATCGCCAGATGCTCGTGCATGGCACGCAGCGGCTCGAGCTGCACGGGGTCTTGCAACCCGGCGTGCCCTTCCTTGCCCGCAACCGCATCCTGGAGCTGGTCGACAAGGGGACCGATGGCGGGGCCATCATCGTCAGCGAGCGGACGCTGGTGGACAAGGCGAGCGGCGCGCTGCTGGCGCGCATCGAGTCCGGCACTTTCTGCCGCGCCGACGGCGGCTTCGGCGGCCAGCGCCAGCCGTCGCACGAATTCCGCGCCGTGCCGGAGCGCGCGCCCGATCTGGTTTGCGAGCTGCCGACGACCGCGAACCAGGCGCTGTGGTATCGATTGAACGGCGACAGGAATCCGCTGCATGCCAGTCCCGCGTTCGCCGCGAAGGCGGGCTTTCCGCGGCCCATCCTGCACGGGCTCTGCACCTATTCGGTTGCCGCGCACGCGCTGCTCAAGCTGGCGGGACCGGGGCGGGCGCTGCGCTCGCTAGAAACGCGGTTCTCCAAGCCGGTATTTCCGGGGGAGAGCATCCAGGTGGAAGCGTGGAACGAGGCCGGCGGGATGGCGTTCCGCGCGCGTGTGCGGGCGCGTGACGTCGTCGTGCTGGATCGGGGCTTCGCGACGTTGGCGTAAGCCTCTATTTCTTCGGCCGCAACGCATCCCACTGTTGCGGCGACCACTGGAACAGGTCGTCCACGCCGTTGGTGCGCAAGCCCTTGCCGCCGTCGATGGTGATGACCTCGCCGGTGATGAACGAAGCCAGGTCCGACATCAGGAAGGCATAGAGGTCCGCCAGCTCACCGTGCTCACCCACGCGGCCCAAAGGGATCTCCTGCGCCGGATCCCCGGCGCGGCCGGTCTGCAGCTTGGCGCTGGCGCCGGGCGTCGGAAAGTTGCCGGGCGCGACGCCGACGGTGCGTATCTTCTTGCGGCCCCATTCCACGGCCAGGCTCCGCAGCAGGGTGATGAGCCCGCCCTTGGCCACCGTCAGCGGCACCATGAAAGGCCGTCCGTCCTCCGCGCCTCCCGCCAGCGTGTACATCAGCGTGCCCGGCCGCTCGGCGGCGATCCAGCGCTTGCCCGCTTCCAGGCTGACATACATCGCGCCGTGCAGCGACACCTGCAGCACCGCGTCGACAGCGCGTGCGGACAGCGTTTCGGTCTGCGCCAGCATGGTGCCGGCCGCGTTGTTGATGACGATGTCGACGGGACCGTCGGCCCAGGCCGCATCCATCATCTGCGTCACCGCTTCGGGAATGCGGATGTCGCAGGCCAGGGCGCGCGTCTTCTTTCGTCCCAGCGCATCGAATTCCGCGGTTGCCTGCTCCAGCACCTCCAGCCGGCGGCCGCAGATGAGCAATTCGCCGCCCAGTTCCACCACGCGGCGGCCGATGGACTTGCCGAGGCCGGTGCCGCCGCCGGTAATGAGCACGCGCTTGCCCGCCAACATTTCTTCATTGAACATTCGGGTTCTCCTGGATTCAGCAGCCGCGGAACACCGGCTTGCGGCGTTCGGCGAACGCGGCGCGGGCTTCCTTGTTGTCTTCGCTCATCGCCAGCAGGGGCTGCAGCCGCATTTCTTCGGCGAACGCATCCTCGAGGGTGGCGCAACCGCCGTTGCCGAGTGACTTGATGGCGGCGAACGCCAGCGGCGCGATGGCCATCAGCCGGCGCGCTTCTGCCGTCGCGGCGGCCAGCAGGTCGGCGGCCGGGACGACGCGGTCGACGAGGCCGATGGCCAGCGCTTCGGGCGCCTCGACATTGCGGGCGCTCAGCAACAGGTGCTGGGCTCGTGCGGGACTCACGCGCCGCGGCAGGGTGTAGAGCAGGCCGGCGTCCGGCAGCAGTCCCACCTTGCCGAAGGCGGCGCAGAACTGCGCGCCCTCGCTCGCAATCACGGCGTCGCAGGCCACCGCCAGCGACAGGCCGGCGCCATAGGCCTTCCCGTCGACGGCCGCAACCACGGGCTTGGGTGCGTTGCAGACGGCGCGCACCATGTCCTGCAGCCGCCCCAGCTTGTGGCGCAGCACGCGCGCGTGGGCCTCGGGAGCAGGCCGCTCCGCCTTGATGTCGCCCCCGGCGCTGAAGTTGCCGCCGGCTCCGGTCAGCACGATGGCCGTGCAGTCGTCGCGCATGAACGCGTCCTGCAGCGCGGCGACCAGCTGTTCGCGCATCTCCAGCGAGATGGCGTTCAACTTCTCCGGCGCGTTCAGCGCGAGGATGGTGACGCCGGAATCGTGGGTGCTGGTAATGAGCTCACTCATGGATGCGGGCTCCCGTGGGCCGGTGGAAAAAAATCGATGCTTTGATTCTAGGGATGCAGGGGCCCGATACACGCTGCCCAACGCATGCCGGATGCGTGAAAATCCAATCGGCACATATGTGATGAATAGTCGCGCCGCCGATGGAGCCGGCATGCCGTCAGTCGTGCCGATGGTGTAATCGATGCACTCCGCGCCGCAGTGCGCGTGCCTTCCGCCGCCTCCACCATGGACCTGAACTTCAGCCCCGAACACCAAGCCTTCCGCGCGGAGGTGCAGGACTTCCTGGCGCGCAGCCTGCCCGACGACATTCGCGAACGCACCCTGCGCGGCGAGAAGCTGTCCAGGGCCGACCATATCCGATGGCAGCAGATCCTGGCCGCGAAGGGCTGGCTCGGCCAGGCCTGGAAGAAGGAGTACGGCGGCACCGGCTGGGGCCCGATCGAACGCTTCATCTGGGACGAGGAGATCCACCTCGCCGGCGCGCCCCGCCGCAACATCCCCGGCCTCGACCTGCTCGGCCCGCTGATCATCCAGTACGGCACCGAGGAACAGAAGCAGCGCTTCCTGCCGCCCATGCTGCGCAGCGAGCACTGGTGGTGCCAGGGCTTCTCCGAGCCGCAGGCCGGTTCCGACCTGGCCGCGCTGAAGATGCGCGCAGTGCGCGATGGCGACCATTACGTCGTCAACGGCACCAAGCTGTGGACCAGCTATGCGCAGGAGTCGAACTGGATCTTCTGCCTGGTGCGGACCTCGCAGGAGCAGAAGAAGCAGGCCGGCATCTCCTACCTGCTGTTCCCCATGGACCAGCCAGGCGTCACCGTGTCGCCCATCATCACCGTCGGCGGCGTGCATGCCGTCAACCAGGTGACGGTGGAAGACGTGCGGGTGCCGGTGCAGAACCTGCTCGGCCCCGAGGGCGAGGCCTGGGCCATGACGCAGTTCCTGCTCTCCTACGAACGCATCGTCGGCGCCGGGCTTGGCGCCTCGACCCGCTACCTGGCGGAGGCGCGTTCCTTCGCGCAGCGCACCATGCGCGACGGCTTGCCGCTGGCGCGCAGCCCGCGCTTCCGCGAAAAGCTGGCTTCACTGGAAGCCGACCTGCTGGCGCTGAAGTACACGGCCTACCGCGTGCTGGCCGACGAAGTGGCAGGCAAGGCCGAGGCTTCCGTGGTGTCGGTGGTCAAGCTGCGCGGCGCGCAACTGCAGCAGGCCATCACCGAGCTGATGTTCGAGGAGGGCGGCCACCTGTCGCTGCCGGACGTGCTGACGCTCCCCGACGACGAGCCGGTCGTGCCGGAGGGCGACGCGTACCACGCGCAGCAAGCATTCGATCGCCGCAAGCTCACGATCTACGGCGGCAGCGCCGAGATCCAGAAGAACATCATCGCCCGCCGCATCCTCCGGATCTAGTTCATGGACTTCTCCCTTTCTTCCGACCAGCAGATGCTGCGGGACTCGGTGCAGCGCTACCTGCAGCAGGAATACGACTACCAGCGCCGCACCGAAATCCTCCGTGCCGGCGGCTTCAGCGCAAAGGTCTGGCAGGACTTCGCCGGCTTTGGCTGGCTGGGCGCCGCGCTGCCGGAAGAGGCCGGCGGCTTTGGCGGCGGGCCGGAAGAAGCGGCCTTGCTGATGGAAGCCTTCGGCCGTCACATCGTGCTGGAGCCCTATCTGTGGACGGTGGTCGTCGGCGGCGCACTGCTCCAGCATGGCCTGGCCGGTGCACGGCGGGCGGAGCTGCTGGAGCAGATGGTCGGCGGTGGGCTGCAGCTGGCGGTCGCGGCGCTGGAAGACGACGTCGGCCAGGACTTCTCGCGCATCGCGACGGAGGCGGCGGCCAACGCACGCGGCTGGAGCCTGCACGGGCGCAAGGCCGTCGTGCCCAATGGCGGCATCGCGGACAAGTTCTTCGTCAGTGCCCGCGGCGCGGAGGGCTACAGCCTGTTCCTGGTCGACCGCGCGGCGCCGGGCCTGCGCATCCGCGACTACCGCACCAACGACGGCCAGACCGCAGCGGAGCTGGTGCTCGATGGCGTGCAGGTGGCGCGCGAGGACCTGGTGGGGGAACCCGGCGGCGCCATCGACCTGCTGTCGCTGGCTTTCGACCACGGCGGCGCCGCGGTCTGCGCGGAAGTGGTCGGCTCGTCCGCCTACCTGGTGGACACCACCTGTGAATACCTGAAGACACGCGAGCAATACGGTGCACCCCTGGCCAAGTTCCAGGTGCTGCAGCACAAGCTGGCCGACATGTACGTGGCGGTGGAACTGGCGCGCTCGATGGCGCACGTGGCCGCGGCGGCATTGGCCAAGCCGGACGCCGAGCGCATGCGCGAGGTGTCGGCGGCGCGGCTGCAGGCCATCCGCTGTGCGCGCCTGGTGGCACGCGATGCGGTGCAGATGCATGGCGGCATGGGCATGAGCGAGGAGCTCGATGTCAGCGCGCATTTCAAGCGGCTGACGATGAGCACGCTGCAGTTCGGCGATGAGGCGTTCCACCTGGCGCGGATGGCGGCGCTGGCGGATTGAGTTTGCCGGGTTTCGTCCATCCGTGAATCTGTAGGGTGTGCAGCTCCGCTGCGCACCGTGGCTTGCCGGTGCGCAAGCGAAGCTTGCACACCCTACGGCTTCTGCGCCTGCACGATGTGCCGCGCCAGCGGCGGAAGTTTCTCGCTGCGACGCAGCCGGGTCACGAAGTTGCTGTCAGCCGTCCAGGGCTGCAGGTCGGTCGCCGGCGCCTGCTCTCCCCAGAACTCCCGCCAGCATGCAAAGGGGGCATGAAAAGGTGCCTCAGTCGGCTCGCTGCCCGGCCAGCGGTCCTTCAACGGCCCGACCGGCGGATCATCGACAGCCGTCCCATACAGCCGGTTCTGCACGCGGGCGCGGAAGTACCAATGCCCGCCGACCCGCTCGTAGCGGTCGTGGTACAGGTTCTGTACTACGACCCACTGCGCGCCCTGTGGCGTCGCGACTTCATGCTCGCACCGGCAGGTGACCAACCCCTGCGCACGGTCGGCGTCATCGAACTCGATGACATGGTTCTGCACCTGGTGCGAAGTGGTGGTGAACCCGCGCAGCACGCGATCGAACACCGTCCGCAGCGCCGGCCGTCCGCGTTCGTTGGCGCCCACCCGGATGTCTTCCACGTAGAGCGCCACCACCGCATCGAGATCGCGCACGTCGATCGCCAGGGCGTACTTGCCGGCGAGCTGCCGGATCGCGTCCAGCGACTCGAGGCGGTCCAGCCTGGCGGCGAAGTCCAGGTCACCGTGCTTGTTCATGCGGCCATTGTGGGCGGCGTGCCCCACACCGCGACACCGCGCCGGAATTCGCCATGCATGTGATGACTTGTTTCCCGGCGCCCACCGGGAGTGGAAAAGAGCCTTGTTCCTGTTAGCCTCGATTCGTGAAGCCGCCCGTGACCCACTCCCCTTCCTCCAGCCTCGACACCCTGCTCGCGCCGCGTTCGATCGCCGTCGTCGGCGCCTCCAACGACTGGCGCCGCTTCGGCGGCCGCGTGCTGCACTACCTGCGCAATGCCGGCTTTGCCGGCGAGCTCTACCCCATCAACCCCGGCCGTGCCGAAGTGCAGGGCCTGAAGGCCTACCCCGACGTCAAGGCGATCGGCAAGCCCTTCGACTGCGCCATCCTCGCCATCACGGCCGAGGACACGCTGCAGACCATCCGCGACTGCGCCGAAGTTGGCGTCAAGTCGGCCATCATCTACGGCGCCGGCTTCGCGGAAGTGGGCGCCGAAGGCCAGGCGCGGCAGGACGCGGTGCTGGCCGTCGCCCGCGCCCACGGCATGCGCGTCCTCGGGCCCAACTGCATGGGCCTGGTGAATGCGCGGGCGGGCGTCTACGCCACCTTTGCCTCCGCCTTCGAGCAGGGCTTCCCGGCGCCGGGTCGCATCGGCATCGCGACGCAAAGCGGCGGCTACGGCGGCTACCTGCTGCAGCACGCGCAGATGCGCAAGCTGGGCATCGCGCACTTCATCGCCACCGGCAACGAGGCCGACGTCGACGTCGGCGAGGCCATGGCCTGGATGGCGGCGCAGGACGACGTCGACATCGTGCTCGGCTACCTGGAAGGCGTGCGTTCGCCGGCCCAACTGCTGCGCGCGCTGGAACTGGCGCGCAGCAGGCAGAAGCCGGTCGTGATGATGAAGGTCGGCCGCACGCCGGAGGGCCGTGTCGCCGCGGCTTCGCATACCGCGTCCCTGACCGGCGAGGACGCCGTCTACGACGCCATCTTCCGCGAGTACGGCGTGTATCGCGCGCGCACCACCGAAGAACTGCTGGACGTGGGCTACGCGCTGTCGCGCGGCAAGCGGCCGCACGGCCCGCGCACGGCCATCATCAGCATCTCCGGCGGAGTCGGCGTGCAGATGGCCGACTTCATCTCCGACGCAGGTCTCACGCTGGGCAAGGTGCCGGAACAGACCCAGGCCCGGCTGCGCGAGATCGTCCCCTATTGCTCGCCCGCCAACCCGATCGACATGACCGGGCTGGTGACGGCCAACCACGACATGCTGGGCCGCACGCTGGAGCGCGTGCTGGAAAGCGAAGCCTTCGACGCCATCATCCTGTTCCTGGGTATCGTCGGCATGGCGCCCAGCATGGCCGGTCCGATCTGCGAGGTGCTGGCCGAGGTGTCGACCAAGCATCCCGATCGGCTGCTGATGGTGTCGGTCACCACGCCGCCGGAACTGCACGAGACCTACAACCAGGCCGGCTTCCTGGTTTACGAAGACCCCTCGCGCGCCGTCAAGGCGCTCGCGGCGCTCTACCAGTTCGAGCAGTTCTTCCGCCGGCCGCCGGCGCCGCAGCTGCCGCCACCCGAGTTCCCGGCCAGCCTGGTGCCCGCCGGCGCCACCGCCTTCAACGAAGTGGAGGCCAAGCGCATCCTCGCAGCTTGTGGAATCCGCAGCCCGAGGGAGGAGGTGGCGCAGACCGCTGACCAGGCCGCGGGCGCCGCCGAGCGCATCGGCTTCCCCGTGGTGGTGAAGGTCGTGTCGGCCGACATCCCGCACAAGACCGAGTACGGCGGAGTCGCGCTGCGCCTCACCGATGCGCCCGGCGTCGCAGCGGCCGTGCACAGGATGGCGGAACGCATTGCCCGCGAGCTGCCGGCCGCGAAGGTCGAAGGCTATCTGGTGTCGGAGATGGTCACCGGCGGCACCGAATGCATCCTGGGCGTGGCGCGCGATCCGACCTTCGGCCCGGTCGTCACCTTCGGGCTGGGCGGTGTCGCCGTCGAATTGCTGCGTGACGTGGTATCGCGGCTGGCACCGGTCTCCCCGGCGCAGGCCCACGAGATGATGCGCGAGCTGCGCACCTGGCCGCTGCTTTCCGGCTGGCGCGGCGCGCCCGAGGGCGACACCGAGGCCATGGCGCAGGCCATCTCGGCGCTGTCGCACCTGGCGGTGGCAAACCAGGACCGCATCGCCGACATCGAAGTCAACCCGGTCGTGGTCAAGCCGCGGGGGCAGGGCGTGGTCGCCCTCGACGCGGTGATCCAACCCGTGCGCAAGGAGCAACCATGAGTGAGCAACCCGTGCTGACCTGGGAACGCGAAGGCCCGGTGGTGGTCCTCACGCTGAACCGGCCCGACACCCGCAACATGATCAGCGTGGAACTGACCGACGCGCTGGTCGCGGCCTGCGCGAAGTTGCACGCGGACGTCTCGATCAGGTGCGCCATCCTCACCGCCAACGGCAGCGTGTTCTGCGCGGGCGGCAACCTGAAGGCGATGCACAACCGCGAACACCACTTCGCGGGCAACCCGGCGCAGATCCGCAGCTACTACGACACCGGCGTGCAGCGGCTGGCGCGCGCCTTCACGGGACTCGACGTGCCGGTGGTTGCCGCCGTGAATGGCCCGGCCATCGGCGCCGGCCTGGACCTCACGCTGCTGTGCGACGTGCGTATCGCCGCCGACACCGCGCTCTTCGCCGAGAGTTTCATCAAGCTCGGGCTGGTGTCCGCTGCCGGCGGCAGCTGGCTGCTGCAGCGGCTGGTGGGCCCTGCCATCGCGGCCGAACTGACATTGACCGGTGATGACTTCAATGCCCAACGGGCCCTGCAACTGGGCATCGTGTCGCAGGTGCTGCCGGCCGCCGAACTGATGGCGCGGGCGCGGGAGATCGCATCGCGCATCGCACGCCATCCGGCCCACGCCATCCGCATGAACAAGCGGCTGCTGCGCGACTCGCTCACGCAGTCGCTGGAAGCGTCGCTGACCCTCGCCGCCAGCCTGCAAGGCCTGGCCCAGCACACCGACGACCACCGCGAGGCGGTGGCCGCGGCCCTGGAAAAACGCAAGCCCGATTTCACCGACAGGTAAGCCAAGGACATACGCATGATCAACCTGATGGACATGAGCGGCCGCAACGTGCTGGTCACGGGCGCGGCCCAGGGCATCGGCCTCAACGCCGCCCGGCTGCTGTACGAACTGGGCGCCAACCTGACCCTGGTGGACGCCAACCAGGAAAAACTGGCCGCGGCTTCCGAGGGCTTCGACGGCAAGCGCGTGCTCGCCGCCGCCGGCAGCGTGACCGACCGCGCCTTCCTGCAGGGCGTGGTCGACCAGGCCGCCGCCCGTTTCGGCGGCGTGCACGGCCTCGTCAACAACGCCGGCATCACCCGCACCGCCATGATCGACAAGATGACGGTGGAGCAATGGCAGCAGGTGATCGACGTCAACCTCACCGGCGTCTTCAACTGCCTCCAGGCCGTCGGCGCCGACATGCTGGCCCGCGCCAGGGCGGGGGAGAAGGATCCCGGCGCGATCGTCAACATCTCGTCCGACGCCGGGCGCAAGGGCACGGTCGGCCAGATCAACTACGGCGCCGCCAAGTCCGGCGTGCTGGGCCTGACGAAGAGCGCGGCGCGGGAATGGGGCCGCTACGGCGTGCGGGTCAACACCGAGGCCTACGGCGAGGTCGAGACCGACATGACCGA
>JAQGMU010000686.1 GCA_028292195.1 Ramlibacter sp.
AGCTGATCGTCCGGGAGCGGCTCGGCATGACGGAGGGCCCCATCGCCTTCGCCCGCAGCCGCCGGGCGGCGCGCCGCGTCGACGCCGCCAACGCGACCTTCCTGCCCACGTGGCTCGGCGAGCTCGAGCTGACCGCCGGCATCGAGGACGTCGTGGCCCCCGTGCGCGACGGTGAGCCGTACCGCGCCGCGCGGATCCTCGTGCGCCGCGAGCACGAGCCGCTGGGGTTCGTCGAGCTCGCGCTCGACGACGAGGGCCGTGTGACGGCCGCGGAGCTCCGCTCGCGCATCAAAGCCGACCTGGCCGAGGAGCTGGCCGATCCGCCGCTCGGGGCGCCTGGCGCGTACGGCGGCGGGACACCGGCGGTGAGCGTGATCGTCTCCACTCGCGACCGCGCCGACTCGCTGCACGTGGCGCTCACGTCGCTGCTGGCCAACGACTACCCCGACCTCGATGTCGTGGTCGTCGACAACGCGCCCAAGACCGACGCGACCCGCCGCGTCGTCGAGGGGCTCGCCGACTCGCGGGTCCGCATGGTTTCCGAGCCCGTGCCCGGCCTGTCGCGGGCGCGCAACACCGGCGTCGCGCACGCGACCGGCGACGTGATCGCCTTCGCCGACGACGACGTGATCGTCGATCCCGGCTGGATCGTCGCGCTCGTGCGCGGCTTCACGCGCGCTCCGCGCGTCGGCTGCGTCACCGGGATGGTGCCCTCGGCCGAGATCGAGACCCCGGCCCAGGCCTACTTCGACGGCAAGGTGGGCTGGGCGGACTCGTGCCGCCCCCGGCTGTTCGACCTCGACCGCAACCGCATGGCCGAGCCGTTGTACCCCTACTTGCCCGGGACCTTCGGGGCCGGGGCAAACTTCGCTGTCAAGCGGGCGGCGCTGGACGACGTCGGCACGTTCGACGAGGCGCTCGGCGCGGGGTCGCCCGCCAAGGGCGGCGAGGACATCGACTACTTCCTGCGGACCATCCTCGGCGGGTACGCCATCGCCTACGAGCCTGCGGCGATCGTCTGGCACGTGCACCGGCGCGAGCTGAGCGCGTTGCGCGGCCAGATGGACGGCTACGGCTCGGGGCTGTCGGCCTTCGTCTTCAAGCACCTGCTGTCGCCGGGCACGGCCGTCGACGTCGTACGGCGCGTCCCCTCGGGGATCGTGCGCATGCGGCAGCTGCGCGAGCGCGGAGACGGCGCCGGCGACGGCGATCCGCTCAGGCTGTGGGTGCCCGAGCTCAAGGGCTTTGGCGCCGGTCCGCTGCGCTACCTGCGCGGACGGCGCAGCGCGGGGGATCCATGAGCGAGGCGCGCGGGCTGGTCGACACGGGCACCGCGCGGTCCACGGTCGGCGCGCCGGCCCCTGGCGCGCTCGTGCGCAGCGCCAACAGCCTGCTGGTCAGCACCGGCGTCTCGGCGGTGCTGGGCGCCGTGTTCTGGGTCGTCGCCGCGCGGCTGTTCTCGGCCGGCGATGTCGGCCGCGACGCGGCGCTGATCGGCGCGATGGTCGAGATGTCGACGATCTGCCAGCTGAACCTCGACAACGTCCTCGTACGGTTCCTGCCGGGGGTGCGCGAGGGGGCGGCCCGCGTGGTCGCCGGCGCCTACGCCGCCAACGCCGTGCTCGCGCTGATCGTCGGGACCGCCTTCGTGCTCATCGTTCCGTCCGTGGTCGGCGACTTGCGCTTCCTGGCCGACGACCCGCTGGTGGCGGTGGCGTTCGTGGCCGGCCTCGTGCTGTGGGGCATCTTCACGCTGCAGGACTCAGCGCTGACGGCCATGCGGCACGCGCACTGGGTCCCGGTCGAGAACATCATCTTCGGCGTCCTGAAGCTCGCGGCCCTCCCGGTCGCGCTGTGGCTGGCCGCCGGCCACGGGGTATTCCTCGCGTGGATCGTCCCGATGGCGCTGCTGCTGTTGCCCGTCAACGTCCTGATCTTCCGCGGCGCCGTCGTGCGTCACCGCGCGACGGCCGCGTTGCACGGCGACACCGGCCTGGCTGGTCTGGGGCGCCGGCGCCTGGGCTCGTTCCTGGTCCAGGACTACCTCGGCCAGGTGCTGATGCGGCTTGCTGTGACGCTGCTGCCGGTCGTGGTGGTCGCAACGCTCGGCCCGACCGAGAACGCCTACTTCTACATCCCCTTCACGATCGCCATCGCGGTCGACATGATGGTCTTGAGCGCCGCGACCTCGATCGTCGCCGAGGGCGCCTACGACGTCGGCCTCGCGCGCGAGCACGTCCGCACCGTGATCCGCCGCTACGGCCCGCCGCTGGCGCTCGGCGTCGCGGTGCTCGTCGCGGCCGCGCCACTGGTACTCCTGCCCTTCGGCACCGACTACGCGCGCGAAGGCGACGCCGTGCTGCGCCTCCTGGCGCTCGCCTGCATCCCGCGGGCGGCGGTCTTTCTCGCCGGCGCGGTTTGGCGCCTGGAGGGGCGCGGGCGGTGGCTGCTGGGCGCCGAGGCGCTGATGCTCGTCCTGCTGCTCGGCCCCGTCGTCCCGCTGGCCAACGGCTCCGGGCTCACCGGGGTCGGCGTGGCCTGGCTGGGTTCGGCCACCGCGACCGGCGCTCTCGCCGCGGTGTCGCTGACGGGCTTCCTGCGGCGCCCCCACGGCGTCGCCGCCGACACGACGCATGACCCACGACACGAGGACCGATGATGGATCGAGAGCAGCTGCGACAGATCGGCGACGAGCTCAAGGAGCGGGCGCGGCCCGCGGCCAACCGGGTGATCCGCAACCTCCCGGGCCGCCGCGTACGCTGGGGATCACTGCGGCGCACGACCCCGTTCAGCGACTGCTACGGCTGGGATCGCGGGCTGCCGATCGACCGCTATTACATCGAGGGCTGGCTGGAGCGGCAGGCCTGGACAATCCACGGCGACGTCCTCGAGGTGCGCTCCGCCGACTACGCGCTGCGTTACGGCGGGGACCGCGTGACGAAGGCGCACGTCGTCGACATCGACGCCACCAACGTCGAGGCCACGGTGATCGCCGATCTCACAGAAGAGGGCTCGCTGCCTGACGAGGCGTACCACACGATCATCATGACCCAGACGCTGCACGTCACCACCGATGACGAGGCCGGGCTGCGCACGCTGTGGCGGGCGCTGCGCCCCGGCGGCACGATCCTGTTCAGCGGGCCGTGCGTCGGCCGCATCGACCACGAGCTCGCCGAGTACGACTCCTGGCGCTACACGCCCAACGGCCTGCGCCGCAAGCTGGTCAGGCTCCTGCCGGATGCCCAGGTGGCCGTCGAGGGCTTCGGCAACGTGCTGGCCGGCGCGGCGTACCTGTTCGGCATCGCCGTGCAGGAGCTGACGCCCGGCGAGCTGGACGTCCGCGATCCCGGGTTTCCGGTCGTGGTGTGCGCCAAGATCGACAAGCCCGCCGCCTAGAACAAACGTCCAGCCCCTGACGCGGCGGCTACGGCGCACGCCGCCGGGCAGCCGAGGGCAGAGGTGTGCCCCCCGCGCGCCTCAGGCTCTGCCTGCTCATCTTTGCTGCCTTCGTCGCCGCCGTCGTGCCGTCCGTGGCGTTCGCCAAGTCCCAGGCCGGGGCACAGACGACGAAGGCGCGATCCTGGAGCTGGTCGAGGAGCGTCAGCGCTGCCGGCCGCTACGACGTCGTCATCGCTCTGCGTCGCGTTCCGGGGCGCAAGGCGGGTGTCGACGTCCTCGACGTCACCGGCCCCGACAGACGCACCCGCCGGCTGGACCCGGTCGCCCTGAACGCGGGTACGGCGCGTCTCACCGTCGCGGTGCCGACGCGGAAGGTCGCGCTGCGCTTCGTCGTGCGCCGCGGCAACCCGGTCGTGCGCTCGACGGCGGTGCAGCCGGCGG
>JAQGMU010000604.1 GCA_028292195.1 Ramlibacter sp.
CACCCGCTGGCAGCACGAGCGGCTGCACGACGCAACGAAGAAGGCCGCCCGCGAAGCCGCGCTGGCCAAGCTGGCCGCCATCGACCAGGCGGTGGCCGCGGTGCGCCCGCTGCAGCAGGCCTACGACACCGCGCTGCACGCCGCCATGAAAACCGATCCGGACAAGACGCAGGCCCAGCTCGATGCGGGGTCGCTGGCCGCCGCGCGCACCGCGCTGGACACCAAGATCACGGCAGTCGCCACGACCCGCGCCGCCATGACCGACCCCGAACTCGACACCGTGAAATCATGGTTCGCCGGCGTGCCCGACCAGTTGTGGGAAGCGCTGGAAAAGCTCGACACCGCGGCCGGACGCCTGGGCGCACTTTCCGGCACCGGCTCGCCCACCAATGTGCTGGCGGAACTCGCCGCCGCCGAGACGGCGCTCGCCACCGCCCTGGCGGCCGACCGGCTCGCAACGCGCCAGCTGGCCGGCGCAGCGCTCGCGCTGCAGCGCGCCGCGGCGCTGCAGGACGCCGAGCGCGAAACCGTCGGCAGCCGCGCCAACGCCTATGCGCACAGCGCGGCGCTGTTCTAGGGGGTCCACGCCATGAAAGCCAACGACTGCAGCGGGCTGCCGGCCATGGAGCGCTGCGACGCCGACCTGCCCGACAGCCCGCAGTGCGCGCCGAACTACCACTTCGGCATGCTGCTGGGGGTGGCGGATTTCCGCGCCGAGCAGGGCTTTCACGTGGGCCGCCTGCGGCGCCACCACCGGCTGCTGCACGGCAGCGGGGTGGTCGCCGGCTACGCCGTCAGCTACCAGGCCGGCGAGCAGGAACTGCGCGTCGGCACCGGCCTCGCGATCGACGCGCTGGGCCGCGACCTGGTGCTGGAAGTGCCGCAGTGCGTCAGCCTGCCGCTGTGGTGGCTGGCCCACCGCGAGGACGAGGCCTTCGCGGACATCGCGACGCCGGACGACGCCACGCTGGACCTCGACGTGGTGGCCTGCTATTCCTGCTGCCTGGGCAACCCGGTGCCGGCGATCGCCGAGCCCTGTGCCGGCAACGCTTCCGACATCGCCTATTCGCGCGTCTGCGAGACGGTGCAGCTGCGGCTGGTGCGCACGCCGGCGGCGCCCCTGGTGCCCAAGCCCTTGCCGTTCCACCTGCTGCGCATGTGGCTCGGGCTGGCGGGGCCGCGCAAGGACGAACTCGAGGACGTGCTGCCCGCCGACCAGTGGCTGATCGACCGATACAACGCCCTGAAAGCCCTGCCGGCGCCGCAGCAGGAGGCCGAACGGCCGTCGCTGCTGCGCGAGATCCTGGCGCGCGCGGTGTCCGAGCAGGAGCTCGCACCGCCAGCCGCGGATCCCGACGAACCCGATGAAATGGCCCTGTGCCTCCCGCTCGCGCGGCTGCGCCAGCTGCGCCTGAAGCTGGAACCCGACGGCTGGAAGCTCACGCTGGGCAGCCTGGCCATGGGCCTGCGCGAAACCCTGCTGCCCACCTCCCTGCTGCAGCAACTGCTGCTGGGCGAACCGGCGCCGCAACCCGCGCTGGCGGGACCGACGGTGATGCGCGACAGCGCCGACCTCGTGGGCCAGACGGTGACGCTGGTGTTCAGCCAGCCGCTCGCGGCGCCCAGCGTGCTGTCCGCCTTCACGGCCGCCGAATTCGACGCCACGCAGGGCTGGAAGCCGTTCACCCTGGCACCGCCGGTGTACGACGGCAGCGATGCGGCGCGGCCCGAGGTCACGCTCACGCTGGACCGCGCGCCGACCGGAAAGCTGCTGCGCATCACGGTCGCCGGCACCGGCAGCGCGCCCTTGCTGGGCGCCACCTTCATTCCTGCCGGCGCCGTCACGCCCATGGGCGAGGGCCGCAATCTGTCCACCACCATCTTCAGGAGCTGACCATGGCCAACGACAAGGACCTGGGCACCGACACGGTGGAACTGCCTGCCACCGACGGCGTGGCCTTCGTGGGCCAGAGCAGCCCGCTCACGCGGCTGCACTACTTCGACGGCCAGTTCCTGCGCGCCAGCGCGCTCACGCTGGAACAGGACTACCACCGCCAGGCGGTGCGGCTGGGCAACCTCGCAGGCGGCTGGGGCGTGGTGAATGGCATGGGGATCTCGCTGGCCGCCGACCAGCTGGAAGTGAGCGAAGGCCTGGCCGTCACGGCGGCCGGCAGTTTCGTGCTGGCGCCGCAGCTGCTGCAGGCGAAGCTGTCCGACCTGCTGCAGGTTGCGGCGCCGCCGCCGCCGGCGGGCTCGAACAACTTTGCCGATTGCCTGGAGCCGGCGAAGAACGGCGTCAAGCTCGGTTCCGGGCTGGGCGTGTACGAGATCACCGTCGGCCCCATCGAAGGCCTGTGCGGCAACGAGCCGGTGTACGGCAAGCTGTGCGACAGCGCCTGCGCCACCGACTCGCGCCATCCCTACTGGCGCGAGGGCGTGGTGCTGCGGCTGCGGCCGGTGACGCTGGCCCTGCCCACCAGCAGCGCGATCGCCGCCGGCAACGTGCACCAGCGCAACCGCGTCGCCTCGGCCTATTTCGCCGCCGAACCCTGGCTCACGCAGAGCCTGCTGTCGGCCACCGGCCTCGCCAGCGACATCTGGTGCCGGCCCTGTGAACTGTACGGCCGCGACGAGGTGGTGATCGGGCTGCTGGCGCGCGAGGGCGCCGTCGTGCGCGTGCTCGACGCCTGGAGCGGCCGCCGCGAACGCATGGACACGCAGGCCCGCGGCTACTGGCAGGGGCGCATGGCGATGCGGCCGTGGAACGTGTTCCTGGCGCAGATCCTGCAGTTCCAGTGCCAGCTGGCCGGCATGTTCGACCCGAACCAGCCCATCATCCTGCCGGCGGACGACTGCGACGACCTGCGCGAGGTGCTGGGCAAGGCGCGCAAGGAGATCGAAGGCCTGCTGCAGCGCTATGGTGGCAGCACCAGGAAGCTGTTGAAGCAGGTGGAGGGGCGGCCGACGATCAAGGAATACCAGTCGGTCACCACCGACATCGAGTCCTGGTTCGCGGACCTCGACGGCCTGTCCACGCAGCTGGCCGGCTTCGTCCCGGGCCAGGGCGCGCTGCCGCAGAAGCGCATGCTGATCGGCGCCGGCTTCTTCGAGCTGCCGCCGGCCGGCTACCTGCCCGTCTCGCTCACCGCGGACGTCGAGGAGCAGGTGCGGCGCATGTTCGGCGAAGGCGTGAGCCTGCAATTCCACGGGGTCGCGGCCGACGAGATCGGCCATCTCGTGGAGCAGGCCCAGCACATGAAGCGCATCTCGCTCACCCGCGGCCTCGACGATCCCAAGCAGCTGGAGCGGGTGGAGGTGTTCGTGCCGGATGGCGAGGTGCGGTGTGTGCCGGAGAAGGCGGAAGGGACCTGGTGGCGTGCCCACATGGTCGCGGCCGGGCTGGGCACACTCGGCAACCTGGTCCCCGGTGCGGCGGCGCCTCCTCCTCCTCCGCCTCCGCCTCCGCCTCCGCCGC
>JAQGMU010000673.1 GCA_028292195.1 Ramlibacter sp.
TCGGGAATGGCGAAGCTGCGTTCGGCGGCGCGCACGAAGTAGCCGATGCCGCCGTTGGCGCCGACCATCTCGCTGACGACGATCAGGATCACGGCCACCGACAGGCTGATGCGCGCGCCGGAAAATATCTGCGGGCTGGCCGCGGGCAGCACGATGTAGCGCAGCCGCACCCACAGCGGCAGGCGAAAGCTGGCGGCGACGTCCCGCAGCGTCAGTTCGACGCTGCGCACGCCATCGACGGTGTTGAGCAGGATCGGCCACACGGCGCCCGTCGCTATCAGCGCGACTTTCATCGTCGTGCCGACGCCCAGCAGGATGACGAACACGGGCAGCAGCGCGACACCGGGAATGGCGCGGATGAATTCCAGCGTGGGCCAGAGCGCCGTGCTCAGGCGCGGCGTGAGGCCCAGCAGAGTGCCGAGGCCGACGCCGACCGCCAGCGCGATCGAATAACCCGCCGCCAGGTTCAGCAGGCTCGGCACCAGGTCGATGCGGGCGTGCTCGAACAGCCAGAGCTTGCGGAACAACGCCATGATCTCGGACAGCGGCGGCGAATAGGTCGAGGGGTACTGCGCGCTGAGCACCCACCACAGCGCCACCAGCACGACCGGCAGCCACAGCTCGATCGCGAGCAGGCGCGCGCGCCGGCCTAGCCGCGTGCGTTCGCGCGGACGGAAGAGTGCCACCATAGGAACCGCCTTTGCAGATAGATGAACCCGACGTTGATCGTCACGCCGAGCGTGGCCGCCGTCAGGATGTAGGCATACATTTCGGGCAGGTTGCCCGCGATTTCGGCCTGGGCGAGCGCGGTGCCGAGCCCCGGCGCGCCGCCGATGTATTCGGCCGCCACGCTGAGCAGCAGGCTCACGGTGGCCGCGATGCGCAGCCCGGTCGCGACGAACGGCGTCACGGAAGGAATCAGCAGGAAGCGGATGCGCGACCAGCGGCCCAGCCGGAAACTGCTGGCCGCATCGCGCTGCACCGCATCGACCTGCGAGGCCGCGTAGATGGCCTGGATCAGCAGGGGCCAGACGGTGCCGACCAGGATCAGGCAGATTTTCATCGCGAGGGTCGGCCCGAGCAGCAGCAGGATCACGGGCATCAGTGCCACCGGCGGCACCGTGCGCATGAAGTCGATGGAAAAGCGCGTGCTGTCGGTCCAGAACCGCGACAGCCCGATCGAGATGCCCAGCGGGATCGCGACCACGACAGCGATGGCCATGCCCAGGAACCAGCTCAGGAGCGTGTTGCCGAGCGCCGCCCAGAACGGCGCGGTCGTGACCAGCTGGCCCCAGCGCACGATGGACTGGCCCGGCGCCGCGACACCCGCGGGCGGCACGAGATTGAAGGTGACGAGCAGCTGCCAGGCCACGAGGCAGGCGAGCGCGACACAGACCTGCTCGAACAGCGCACGCCGGCCCGAGGCCTTGCGCTGGCGCAGCTCGCCCAGGCCCGCGCGCGCGAAAGGCGAGGGGCGCGGGGCGATCAAGGCATTCTCGGCGGGCGCGGCGGGCTGTCGTTCGACCACGCTGGCATTCGGCAGGGAGATCTGGTTCATGGCAAGGGGCCCGGATTCGGTGGACGTTCGGCGCACAGGGCTAGCCGGGCTGCCGGGTCCGGGGACCGGCCTGGTAGAAACCGAGCTTGTGCCCGTCGGGATCGCACACGTCCAGCAGCTTGTAGCCCGCCAGTGCGACGGCGATGCCGGCGTGGCGCACGCCCTGCTGGTCGAGCGCCTGCTCCAGCGCGCGCAGGCTCGCCTCGTCGGGCAAAGTGAAGGAGAAGTATGCGAAGCCGGCCGACTGGCGCGCCCGCTCCGCATCGCGGATCAGCGCCAGGTTGACATCGTTGGCGCGGTGCTTGAGCGCCCAGCCGTAGATGACACCTTCCCGCGTGAAAGGAAAGTCCTTTTCGAACCCGAGCAGGTCGGCATACCACCGCACCGACCGGTCGAGGTCGGACACCGGCAGGCGCACGTGGTGGACGCAGCTGATCGGCACTGTCATGCCGGGTCTTTCACGCAGGCAGCCGGCGGCGGCAGCATGGCAGGGCCAGCCGGCGCGGCGCCGGCGGCCGCGGCGATGCCGATGAAAAATCCCGCACATTGCTTCACGACTTTGTCTCCTCGCGGCCTCTGGCGGCGCGCTGTTATAGTTAGTTTAACCAATAAATTATCTGGTGGCAAGCGCCGCGGTGGCCCGTGCGCCGCCCCCCCGGGGGCCCAAGGCGCCGCCCGGCTTCAACCGTTCCACAGGGGCGATGTCGCCGTCGCCACCAGTTCGCCCGTGGGCAGCAGCAGGTTCGCCTGCGCGTACGTCACGCGGCGGCCGCCCCGCACGACGCGCGCCTGCACTTCGTAGGGGCCGGGCAAGGCCGGGCGAAGGAAGTCGATCGTGAGGCTGAGCGTGGCGGCCGACTCGCCTTCCTTCAGGCGCGACAGCGCGGCGAAGGCGAGGCCGAAATCGAGCATGGCGGCGACGGCGCCGCCCTGCAGTGCGCCCGTGGCCTGGGTGAAGCGCTCGCCGGCGGTGAAGCCCAGCCTGATGTCGCCGGGCGCAGCCTGCAGGATCTGCGCGGCGAGTTCCACCGCGAAGGCGCTGGTCGCGACCGCCAGGGGCAAGGGGCTTTGCATGGCTCGCTCGACGAGGTCGCGATCGGGATTCTTCATGACGGCGGGTCTCCTTCTCGTTCGGGGCGACGTTGCGGCGCCCCTGCGGCCAACGACGGCCTTTTTCTTGACATTATTCTAGTTTAATAATTAAACTACCTGCATGCTTTTTTGCCTTCCCCCGGGCACCGACAATACAGAATGAACATGCGCAGTCCCACCGGCCCGCTGGCCGGCATCAAGATCCTCGAAATGGCGGGCATGGGTCCCGCGCCGTTCGCCGCCATGCTGCTGGCCGACCTGGGCGCCGACATCATCACGGTCGCGGCGCCGGCCGGCCGGGCCAGCGAAATGCCGCTCGCCTTCGACCAGGACCCGCTCTGGCGCGGCCGGCTGCGGCTCGAGCTCGACCTGAAGCAGCCCTCGGCCACCGAACAGGTGCTCGCGCTCGCCACCCACGCCGACGTCCTCCTCGAGGGCTTCCGGCCCGGCGTCATGGAGCGCCTGGGGCTCGGCCCCCAGGCCGCCCTCGCGCGCAATCCGGCGCTCGTCTACGGCCGCATGACGGGCTGGGGCCAGGAAGGGCCCTGGTCCGGCGCCGCCGGCCACGACCCGAACTACCTCGCGATCACCGGCGCCCTGCACTGCATCGGCTACCCCGATCGCCCGCCAGTGCCGCCGCTCAACCTGGTCGGCGATTTCGGCGGCGGCGCGATGTTCCTCATCATGGGCGTGCTGTCCGCGCTGCTGCAGGTGCGCGCCGGTGGCGCCGGCCAGGTGGTCGACGCCGCCATCGTCGATGGCGCGCTGGCCCTGATGGGGCCCACTTACAGCATGCTGAAGGCGGGCCTGTGGCCGGGCGGGCGTGGGGAGAACATTCTCGATGGCG
>JAQGMU010000444.1 GCA_028292195.1 Ramlibacter sp.
GCAGAACTTCGAGTCCTTCACGTCGCCGGGGATCAGGATGCACTGGCGGCCTTCCTTCTCGACCCAGCCCCTGGTTTCCTGCGCATCGTCGTGCGAGCTGAGGTAGACGATGGCGACGTCGGCGCCCTCGCGCGCGAACAGCACCGCCACGGCACGGCCGATGCCGGAATCGCCGCCGGTGATCAGCGCCACCATGCCCTTCAACTTGCCGCTGCCCCGGTAGTCCGGCGCCAGGAAGCGCGGCTTCAGCTCCATGTCCTTTTCCTGCCCGGGCTTTTGCAGGTGCTGCGCCGGCACCTCCTCGGGCTGGTGGCGGGCGCTGGTCTGCACCGCGCCCTTGTCCTTTTCCTTTTCCTTGCCGCCGCCTTCCGCGGGCTCCTTGCGGTCCTGCTCGCGCTGCAGCGCGCGCTGCTTTTCGGCGGCGGGTTCGGTGTCGGTGCTGCGGGGGGTGTTCTTCGCGCTCGGCTTCTTGCTCATGTCGGGGGCTCCTGTGGCAATCCCCGATGGTCAAGGCAGGGCGCGCCGCGCGGGCGCC
This sequence comes from Ramlibacter sp., assembly GCA_028292195.1. Taxonomy (GTDB): domain Bacteria; phylum Pseudomonadota; class Gammaproteobacteria; order Burkholderiales; family Burkholderiaceae_C; genus Ramlibacter. The sequence continues at coordinate 536 of JAQGMU010000444.1, forward strand.
GTAAAGTACGAACGCAGCCGTCAGCGCGCGCCTACGTCCAGCCTTGGCTCAGCCGCCCGGATTTTTCTTTTCGCGCAGGTAGCGCTCGACCTGGTCGACCAGATGGCCGGCATGGTGCACGGCGACGCGCAGTTCATCCATGCTGATGTCGAATACGCGGCACCAGAACTGCACGTCGGTCTGGCTGGTCAGGTCGATGCGGCGGCCCGTGTCGGTGTTGGTGTTGTGGTCCACGAGGGCTCCTTTCTCATGCCACCATGATGACGCGAAACGCGCGCGGCGGGTTACGGGCGGGCCTTGGGCCGCTTGGCCAGGGCGAAGGCCTGGCGTTCGAAATGGTTCTCGAGGTAGGGGTCGCGGCCGCGCAGCCACTGCACCAGGCTCGACAGCAGGTAGGCCGGCAGGAACAGCGGCCCCCAGCGCTCGTATTGCTGCACGTGGACGTGTTCGTGCTTGCGCAGCAGCGTGAGCGCCGGCCGGTCGACGGCCAGGATCACGTGGCCCAGGGTCATGGCCGAAAAGGCCAAGGGCTGCGGCAAGCGGGCGAAGGCCCGGCCCAGGCGGCCGCCGCAGAACTCCAGCACGCCGCGCTCCACCCGCCAGCCGCCGCCCAGCAGCAGGACGAGCAGGCCCAGCACCACGCCCAGCACGGTGTAGGGCGCGGCCCAGAGGTAGCGGAGACAGCGCAGCATCCGGCCTATTGTGCAGGCGCGGCAAAATTCCTGCAGGACGCCGCATCCCGCCTTGCTGCAGGGCGTGCACTTGTGCGCACCCTGGGAGCGGGCCGTTCAGAGGAAGGACGATTCGATCGGCGTCAGCGGCAGCAGCACGTCGCCGCATTGGGCGCGGTGCTGCAGCGCCATGTCCATCACCACCAGCGCCAGCATGGCTTCGGCGATCGGCGTCGCGCGGATGCCGACGCAGGGGTCGTGCCGGCCCTTGGTGACCACCTGGGTCGGCTGGCCCTTCATGTCGATGGTGTCGCGCGGCGTCAGGATGGAACTGGTCGGCTTGATCGCGATGGAGACTTCCAGGTCCTGCCCGGTGCTGATGCCGCCCAGCACGCCGCCGGCGTTGTTGCTGGCGAAGCCGTTGGGCGTGAGCGAGTCGCCGTGCACGGAGCCGCGCTGGGTGACGCTGCCGAAACCGGCGCCGATCTCCACGCCCTTCACCGCGTTGATGCCCATCATCGCGTAGGCGATCTGGGCGTCGAGCTTGTCGAAGAGGGGCTGGCCCAGGCCCACCGGCATGCCTTGGGCGGTGACCCGCAGCCGCGCGCCGCAGGAGTCGCCGGCCTTGCGCAGGCTGTCCATGTAGGCCTCCAGCGCCGAGACATCGGCCACCGGGGCGAAGAACGGGTTGTTGGGCACGTGGTCCCAGCTCTCGAACGGGATCGCCAGCTCGCCGATCTGCATCATGCAGCCGCGGAAGGTGGTGCCGTACTGGCGCTGCAGCCACTTCCTGGCCACGGCGCCGGCCGCCACCATCGGCGCCGTCAGGCGGGCCGAGGCCCGGCCGCCGCCGCGCGGGTCGCGCAGGCCGTACTTCTGCAGGTAGGTGTAGTCGGCGTGGCCGGGACGGAACTTCTGGCCGATCTCGCTGTAGTCCTTGCTGCGCTGGTCGGTGTTGCGGATCAACAGGGCGATCGGCGTGCCGGTGGTCCTGCCCTCGTAGGTGCCGGAAAGGATCTCGACCTTGTCCTCTTCCTGCCGCTGCGTGACGTGGCGGCTGGTGCCGGGCCGGCGCCGGTCCAGGTCAGGCTGGATGTCCTCGGCGGACAGCTCCATGCCGGGCGGACAGCCGTCGATGACGCAGCCGATGGCGGGCCCGTGCGATTCGCCGAAGTTGGTGACCGCAAACAGTTTGCCGAAAGTGTTGCCGCTCATTCCTGATTCGTTCCCAGACTGATCCCACCCTCGCCCGCCCTGCGGGAGAGGGCCGGGGTGAGGGCAAGACTGATTCGTTCCCAGACTGATCTCACCCTCTCCCGCCCCGGCGGGAGAGGGCCGGGGTGAGGGCAAGGGAGGATTATCCCAGAGCACTGGGAACGCTTCCTGCTACTCCGTGAAAGGCCGCCTATCCGGTGGCGAAGGAGAGCACCATGCTGGATCGCACCACGACCACGTTCTCCCATGTCAAGCCGAACGACACGGACTACGTATCCGGCGGCTTGCGGGACTTCTTCCTCTATCGCGACCTGGGCATCGCCGAGGCCACCCACGGCAAGGTGATCGCGCACCTGGTCAAGGCGAACGAAGCACCCGAAAAGGGCACGGGATGGCACCGCCATGAGGCGGAGTTCCAGATCGTGATCATGCTCAAGGGCTGGGCGCGCTTCATGTACGAGGACCAGGAAACGCTGGTTTCGGCCGGCGACTGCGTGCACCAGCGCCCCGGCATCCGGCACTTCCTGTTCGACTATTCGCCGGACATGGAGTACCTGGAGATCGTCTCGCCGGCGGATTTCCGCAC
>JAQGMU010000446.1 GCA_028292195.1 Ramlibacter sp.
CCCGGCGCGCGCGCCCGCGCCGCGGACAATTCCGGCGACGGCCGGCTCATCAACTCTTCGAGCGCCTCGGTATCGGCAATGCGTGGTGGCAGGTCCATGGCTCCTCCTGGGAAGCCAAAACTATTCACCGGCTGGTGAATTGATGCAAGGCGGTGGAACCCTAATGACCTTCGGGATCGGTGGGGTCGCTGCGCGAACCCACCCTACAGGGATCGCATGGATTCTCCGCGGCAAGACCCATGGGCCGGTCCGTAGGGCGGGTTCGCGCAGCGACCCCATCATTTCAGACGGCACAGCGCTCCAGCACATGCCGCGTCATCGCATGCGCCAGCTCGGTCTCCCCGACGAACACCTTGCCGGTCATTTCTTCCTCCAGCCGCCGCGCTTCCTCCTCGTTGTGCGAGCGCACCACGATCTCGATACCCGGGTTGAGCAGCCGCGCGTTGGCGGCCATGCGGCGCACGCCCAACGTGTCGGGAGTGGCGATCACCAGCATGCGGGCGCGGGCCACGTGCGCCTGCACCAGCACCTCGGGGTCGCTGGCGTCGCCGGACACGGCCGGCACGCCGGCGGCGCGCAGGGCGGCGACCATCTCCCGGTTCTGCTCCGCCACCACGTAGGGGATGCCGTTGGCCGCCAGCGCTTCCGCAAGCTTGCGCCCGACCCGGCCGTGGCCCACCAGCACCACCTGGCGCGCCAGGTACTTCGGGTCGGTGGCAAGCGGCAGCTCGGCCAGCGGGTCGTCGCGGGCGGCCAGGTCGCGCGCCAGCTGCGAGCGCTTGAGCAGCCAGCGCTGCAGCGGCCCCAGGGTCTTGAACACCAGCGGATTGATGGCGATCGAGATCAGCGCGCCGGCCACCACCAGGCTTTGCGCCTCGGCCGGCATCACGCCCAGCGACGCCCCCAGGCCGACCAGGATGAAGGAGAACTCCCCGATCTGCGCCAGGCTGGCCGACACCGTCAGCGCGGTGTGCAGCGGGTAGCGCAGGAGCAGCACCAGGACGGCGGCGGCGACGGACTTGCCGAACACGATCACGCCCACCACCGTCAGCACCCGCAGCGGCTGGTCGATGAGGATGCGCGGGTCGAACAACATGCCGACCGAGACGAAGAACAGCACGGCGAAGGCGTCGCGCAGCGGCAGCGTCTCCTCGGCGGCCCGGTGGCTGAACTGCGACTCGCGCAGCACCATGCCGGCAAAGAAGGCGCCGAGCGCGAACGACACGCCGAACAGCATCGTGGCGCCGTAGGCGATGCTGACCGCGGCAGCCACCACGCACAGCGTGAACAGCTCGCGCGAGCCCACCTTCTGCACCTGCCACAGCAACCACGGAAACAGGCGCCGGCCGACCACCAGCATCAGGGTGACGAACGCCCCCACCTGGAACAGCGTGACGGCGATGCTGAGCCACAGGCTGCTGCCGGCGGCGGGCGCCTTGCCGGTCAGCACCGACGCCAGCGGCGGCAGCAGCACGAGCACCAGCACCATCGCCAGGTCCTCGACGATCAGCCAGCCGACGGCGACGCGGCCGTTGAAGCTTTCCAGCAGGCCCAGGCTTTCCAGCGCGCGCAGCAGCACCACCGTGCTGGCCACCGACAGCGCCAGCCCGAACACCAGTGCCGCCGGCAGGCTCCAGCCCCACAGCGTGGCGGCGCCGAAGCCGAGCGCGGTGGCCACCAGCATCTGCACGATGGCGCCGGGAATGGCTATCCTGCGCACCGCCAGCAGGTCGCCCAGCGAGAAGTGCAGGCCGACGCCGAACATCAGCAGCATCACGCCGATCTCGGCGAGCTGCGAAGCGATGTGGGTATCGGCGACGAAGCCGGGCGTGAACGGGCCGAGGACGACGCCGGCCAGCAGGTAGCCCACCAGCGCCGGCAGCTTCAGGCGTGCCGCGATGAAGCCGAAGATGAGCGCCAGGCCGAGGCCGGCCGCGATGGTGGTGATCAGCGGGAGGTCGTGTTGCATGGCTGCGCCCACTCTACACGCGCCGCTTCGCACATGACGAAATGACGAGGGCCCGCTTGCGCGGGCCACTCATGACTGCAATGACGTCCCGACGCTCATTGCAGCCGTCGGCCGGCGCAGCCGCCGGTCATTCCGTCATCCTCAGATCTTGACGGTGGTCATGTAGCTGTCGTAACGGAATTCCGAGAAGCGGCTCCACAGGATCTGGTCGCGCTGGAAGGCGCGCATGTCCTGGTGGATCGTCTTGAACTCGGCCGACTTGGCTTCGTGCTCGGCGAAGACTTCCATCGAGGCCTTGAAGCCGGCGTCCATCAGCTCCTTGCTGAACGGCTTGAGCTGCGTCTTGGCGGCGACCAGGCGCCTGAGCGCGACCGGGTTGACCGCGTCGTACTTGGCCGTCATGTCGCGCGCCGCCACCTTGGTCGCGGCATCGACGATCGCCTTGAACTCGGGCGTCAGCGCTTCGTAGGCCTTGGTGTTGACGAAGAACTCCAGCTCGGCGCCGCCTTCCCACCAGCCGGGGTAGTAGTAGTAGGGGGCCACCTTGTTGAAGCCCAGCTTCTCGTCGTCGTACGGGCCGACGAACTCGGTGGCGTCCAGCGTGCCCTTCTCCAGCGCGGAGTAGACGTCGCCGGCCGGCATGTTCTGCGGCACCACGCCCAGCTTGGCCATGGCTTCGCCGAACAGGCCGCCGCCCATGCGCATCTTCAGGCCCTTCAGGTCGGCCACGGTCTTGATTTCCTTGCGGTACCAGCCGCCCATCTGGGTGCCGGTGTTGCCCGAGCTGAAGCTCTTCATGTTGTACTTGGCATAGAACGCGTCCATCAGCTTGCGGCCGTTGCCGTGCTCCATCCAGCTGTCCATCTGGCGCGCGGTCAGGCCGAAGGGCACGGCGCAGCCGAAGGCGAAGATCGGGTCCTTGCCGGTGAAGTAGTACGGCGCGGTCTGCGCCATTTCCAGCGAGCCGTTCTGCAGGGCGTCGACCACCGCGAAGGCGGGCATCAGTTCGCCGCCGGCGTGCACCGAGACCTCGAACTTGCCGCCCGACAGCGCCTTGACGGTGCGGGAAAAGGTTTCGGCGCTGCCGAAGATGGTGTCCAGCGACTTCGGGAAGCTCGAGGCCAGGCGCCAGCGCACCGCGGCCTGGGCGTGGACGGCGGGCGCAACGCCGGCTGCCAGCACGCCGGCTATGCCCGCGTGCTTGAGGATGGAACGACGGTCCATGAGTTTCTATCTCCTGATGTTGTGGGGTACGAGCGCGCACGATGCGACTTCGTGCGGCATTTTGCATCAGGTCAAGGTGTCACCCCGAGAGCTTCTGCGCCTGCATGAAACGGTCGAAGGTCGCTTCCGTGAAGCGGAACCAAAGGTTCTGGTCGGCGCGGAACCTGGCGTAGTCCGCGTAGACCTTCTTCCAGTTCTGGTTGCTGGCCGACAGTTCCTCGTACACCTGCTGCGAGATCTTGAAGGCCTCGGTCATCAGGTCGTTCGGGAACGGGCGCAGCCTGGCGCCGGCCTGCACCAGCTGCTTGAGCGCCAGGGGGTTGCGGGCGTCGTACTTGGCCTGCATGTCCACGTGCGTGTAGCCGGAGGCCGCGGTGATGATCGCCTTGTATTCGGCCGGCAACGCGTCCCAGGCCTGCTGGTTGATGAAGAAGTCGACCTCCGGGCCGCCTTCCCACCAGCCGGGGTAGTAGTAGTAGGGCGCGACCTTGTTGAGGCCCAGCTTCAGGTCGTCGTACGGGCCCACCCATTCGGCGGCATCGATGGTGCCCTTCTCCAGCGCCGGGTAGATGTCGCCGCCAGGAATGCTCTGCGGCACGCCGCCCATGCGCTCGATGATCCGGCCGGCGATGCCGCCGATGCGGAACTTCAGGCCCTTCACGTCGGCCGCCGACTTCAATTCCTTGCGGAACCAGCCGCCCATCTGCGAGCCGGTGTTGCCGCCCGGGAAGTTGATGATGTTGTACCTGGCGTAGAACTCGCGCATCAGCTTCAGGCCGTTGCCCTCGAACATCCAGGCGCTCATCTGGCGGCTGTTCAGGCCGAAGGGGATGGCCGCGCCGATGGCGAAGGTCTCGTCCTTGCCGAAGAAGTAATAGGGCACCGTGTGGCAGGCCTCGACCGAGCGCCGCTGCACGCCGTCCACCACGCCGAAGGCCGGCATCAACTCGCCGGCCGCATGCACCAAGATCTCGAACTTGCCGCCCGTCATCGCCTTCACCTGCTGGGCGAACACTTCGGCCGCGCCGTAGATGGTGTCCAGGCTCCTGGGGAAGCTGGAGGCCAGGCGCCAGCGGATCGTGGCCTGGGCGTGCACGGCCGGCGCGATGCCGGTGGCCAGCACGCCGGCCAGGCCGGCATTCTTCAGAAGGGAGCGGCGTTCCATGCCGCATTGTCCCGCAATGAAAACGGGGCCCCCGGGGCCCCGTCAGGACGCGGCCCGAGGGCCCCGTCATGCTGCTTGCGCTTATGCCGCCGAGAATTTCCGCGACTGCATGAAGCGGTCGAAGCTGGCCTCGGTGAACTGGAACCACAGGTTCTGTTCGGTGCGGAACCTGGAGTAGTCCGCGTAGATCTTCTTCCAGTCCTCGTTCTTGCCGTTCAGCTCGCTGTACAGCTGCTCGGACTGGTTGAAGGCTTCGATCATGATCGCGTCGGAGAACTTGCGCAGCTTGGTGCCGGCCGACACCAGCTGCTTCAGCGCCGCCGGGTTGCGGGCATCGTAGCGCGCCTGCATGGTGACGTGGGCTTCGGTCGCGGCCGCTTCGACGATGGCCTTGTATTCCGGCGACAGCGCCTCGAAGGCCTTGTTGTTGATGAAGAAGTCCAGCTGCGGCCCGCCTTCCCACCAGCCGGGGTAGTAGTAGAACGGCGCCACCTTGTTGAAGCCCAGCTTCAGGTCGTCGTACGGGCCCACCCATTCGGCGGCGTCGATCGTGCCCTTCTCCAGCGCGGGATAGATCTCGCCGCCCGGGATGTTCTGCGGCACGCCGCCCATGCGCTCGATCACCTTGCCGGCGAAACCGCCCACGCGGAACTTCAGGCCCTTGATGTCGGCCACCGACTTCACTTCCTTGCGGTACCAGCCGCCCATCTGCGCGCCGGTGTTGCCGCCCGGGAAGTTGACGATGTTGTACTTGGCGTAGAACTCGCGCATCAGCTTCAGGCCGTTGCCCTCGTACATCCAGGCCGTCATCTGCCGGCTGTTCAGGCCGAAGGGAATGGCGCAGCCGAGCGCGAAGCATTCGTTCTTGCCGAAGAAGTAGTACGGCGCGGTGTGGGCCGCCTCGATGGAGGCCTGCTGCACCCCGTCGACCACGCCGAAGGCGGGCATCAGCTCGCCGGCGGCGTGCACCGAGATCTCGAACTTGCCGCCCGACATGGCCTTCACCTTGGCGGCGAAGACTTCGGCCGCGCCGAAGATGGTGTCCAACGACTTCGGGAAGCTGGAGGCCAAGCGCCAGCGGATCGCGGCCTGGGCATGCACGGCAGGTGCGACCCCCGCGGCCAGGATGCCGGCGATCCCGGCAGACTTGAGAACTGAACGACGTTCCATGAAGCGCTCCTCTTTGTGAGTAGAACCGGCTAAAGCCGGGAGCGGCGGCAAACTAAAGTGTCGCGCGCCGGCCGCGCCATTGTCAGGAAACTGTCCGCGCCGGCTGTGAGGGGTTTCCCTTGCGGCAGGGTGAGGCCACGTCAGGAAACGTTCAGGTTCGCGCTGGGCAAGACGAGGCTCAGGGAAATGCGAATGCCCTGAGGAAGGTGCCGTTCGGCACCGCCACGGCCGTGCCCGCGGCCGTCGTACCGCCGGCCAGGCTGCTTGCCTGGTTGAATATGTAGGCCGCCTCGTCAGAGCCGACGTACAAACGGTCGTTGGCCGCGTCGACCGCCACGGCGTAGGCCCCGGGAATGGCCACGACACCGACCAGCCTGGCGGCATCGGTGCTCGCACTCCCGATGATGTGCACGCCCGCCGAATCGGTCACGTAGAGCCTGTCCCTGGCGGCGTCGATGGCAATACTCCGGAAGGTGCCCCCCATCAGCGTCACTTCCCGGCTCGGGACGATGGCACCGCTGGCGGCAGCCAGGCCGGTGAAAACATGGGGCCCGCGCGAGAGGTTGAGCGTGTACATGATCGATCGTTCCACGTCGATGGTCATTGCGCCCAGCCCCTGGGGAAGATCCAGGCTCCGGGTCGGTGCGACGGCGCCGGACGCGGCACTGGCGTTGGCGTAGACGAACACCTTGCCGGTGGAGCCCCACTCTCCTCCCACATAGAGAACGTCATGCGCCTTGTCCAGGTACAGGGCCCGCCCGAAGAGCGGCTGGGGGAGCGCGATCGTGCGCGCCGGGGCGGCGCCGGCATCCATCGCGCCGGCATTGGCATACACGAAGACATTGCGGTCGTTCGAGATCGTGTACAGCAGGTCGCGGCCGCTGTCATAGGCGAGCGGGCCGTCGAAGACCAGCCCCGGCACGGTCAGCGTGTTCTCCGTGGACACGGTGGAACCCGCAGTCGGGTCGAGGGTGTCGAACATGGCGACGACGCCATGACCGCTGTCACTCACGAACAACTGGTGGCGCGGCGCGCCGTCGCCGGTGCTGCCTTGGGAATTGCCGGTCGTGGTGGATTCACCGGTGCTGGAATCGCCCGTGGTCGAAGCACCCGAGACGACGGCTTCCACCGCGGCATCACCCGTTGCGCCGCCGCCACCGCCGCCGCAACTGGCCAGCAAGGCCAGGCCCAGGCCGAGGGCGAGCATCCGGAATCCGTGTGTCCAACCCTTCATGTCGCTCTCCTCGAAGGCCGCGGCAACCATCTGCCGGGCGCATTGAGGGACGATGGTAGTGAGGGGCTCCTGGGACGCTTGTGAAGGAATGCAGGCTGTTGCGGGTCGCCCGTCACGCAGCGACGCGCACCCGAGGCGCTCGCCTCAGCCCACGACCTTGAGATTCGGCGCCGGCCGCTCGATGTGCGCGGCGAAGCGCGCTTGAATCGACGCTTCGATGCCGGCGGCATCGAGCCCCTGCAGCGCCAGCAGGCGCGCCGGGTCCCCGTGCGGAATGAATTCGTCGCGCAGCCCCAGTTGCAGCAGCGGCTTCTGCACACCCGCGGCCTGCAAGGCCTCGCTGACGGCGCTGCCGGCGCCGCCCATCACGGCGCCCTCTTCCAGCGTCACCAGCGCCTCGTGCGACGCCGCCACCTGCAGCAGCAGCCCGGTGTCCAGCGGCTTGGCCCAGCGCATGTTGACCACGGTGAGGTTCAGGCGCTCGGCCGCCTGCAGCGCGGGATGGAGCAGCGTGCCGAAGGCAAGCACGGCGACACCTTTGCAGGACGTGTCGGGCGCGCCAGCGCGCCGGCGCCGCACTTCGCCCTTGCCGAAGGGCAGCGCCTCCAGGCCAGGCTCCACCGCCACACCGACGCCGGCGCCACGCGGGTAACGCACCGCCACCGGGTGCTCCTGCTGGAACGCCGTGGTCAGCAGCTTGCGCAACTCGTTCTCGTCCGCCGGACAGGCGATGCTCATGTTCGGCACGCACCGCAGGTAGGGGATGTCGTAGGCGCCCGCATGGGTCGGACCGTCGGAGCCGACCAGGCCGGCGCGGTCGAGCGCGAACACCACCGGCAGGTCCTGCAGCGCCACGTCGTGGATCAACTGGTCATAGGCGCGCTGCAGGAAGGTGGAATAGATCGCCACCACCGGCTTCAGGCCCTCGGTTGCCATGCCGGCGGCGAAGGTCACGGCATGCTGCTCCGCGATGCCGACGTCGTAATAGCGGTCCGGGAAGCGCTGGTGGAATTCCACCATGCCCGAACCCTCGCGCATGGCCGGCGTGATGCCGACCAGCCGCTTGTCCTGCGCCGCCATGTCGCACAGCCAGTGGCCGAACACCTGCGTGAAGGTGGGCTTGGGCGGCGTGGCCGGCGTCACCAGGCCTACAGCGGGGTCGAACTTGCCGGGGCCGTGGTAGGCCACCGGGTCGGCCTCGGCCAGCTTGTAGCCCTGGCCCTTCTTCGTCACCACGTGCAGGAACTGCGGGCCCTTCAGCTGCTTGATGTTCTCCAGCGTCGGGATCAGCGAGTCGAGGTCGTGGCCGTCGATCGGGCCGATGTAGTTGAAGCCGAACTTCTCGAACAGCGTGGCCGGCACCACCAGGCCCTTGGCCTGTTCCTCGAAACGCTTGGCCAGCTCGAAGAGGGGCGGCGCCACGTGCAGCACCTTCTTGCCCAGCTCCTTGGTGGCGGCATAGAAGCGGCCGCTCATCAACTGCGCCAGGTAGCGGTTCAGCGCGCCCACCGGCGGGCTGATCGACATGTCGTTGTCGTTCAGGATCACCAGCAGGTCGCAGTCGGCGACGCCGGCGTTGTTCAGGGCCTCGAAGGCCATGCCCGCGCTCATCGCGCCGTCGCCGATCACCGCCACGGCGCGCCGGTGCTCGCCCTTCTGCCTGGCCGCCATCGCCATGCCCAGCGCCGCCGAGATGCTGGTGGACGAGTGCGCGGTGCCGAAGGGGTCGTACGCGCTTTCGCTGCGCTGGGGGAAGCCGGCCAGGCCGCCCAGCTGGCGCAGCGATGCCATGCGGTCACGCCGGCCGGTGAGGATCTTGTGCGGGTAGGTCTGGTGACCGACGTCCCAGACGATGCGGTCCTCCGGCGTGTTGAAGACGTAGTGCAGCGCGATCGTCAGTTCCACCGTCCCCAGGTTGGAGCTCAGGTGGCCGCCCGTCTTGGACACCGAGTCGAGCACGTAGGCGCGCAGTTCCCCGGCCAGCGCGGCGAGTTGCGTGCGCGGCAGCCGGCGCAGGTCGGCCGGGTCGTTGATCGTGGCTAGCAGCTTGGACATCTTCTCTTCTCAGTTCTCGCGGATCACCACCATTTCGGCCAGCGCGAGCAGCGCCCGGGTGTCGGGCAGGCGGGTGGTCGACAGCGCCGCGCGCGCATGCTGCAGCAGTTCCAGCGAATAGGCGCCGGCGCGTTCCAGCCCCAGCAGCGAGACATAGGTGGGCTTGTCCTGGGCGGCATCCTTGCCGGGCGTCTTGCCCAGTGTCGCCGAATCGGCGGTCACGTCCAACATGTCGTCGACCACCTGGAAGGCCAGGCCCAGCGCGCGGCCGTAGTCGGTCAGCCCCTGGTTCGCGGCGCGGCCGGTGTCGCCGCAGGCCGCGCCCATCATCACGCTGGCCTGCAGCAGCGCGCCGGTCTTCAGGCTGTGCATCTGGTGCAGTTCGTCCTCGGTCAGCGACTGGCCGACGGCCGCCAGGTCGATGGCCTGCCCGCCCGCCATGCCGGCGTGGCCCGCGGCATGCGCCAGCAGGCGGCACAGGCGTGCCTGCACGGCGTCGGGGATGCCGGCGCCGGCCGGGGCGAGCAGCTCGAAGGCCAGCGCCTGCAGGGCGTCACCGGCCAGCAGCGCGGTGGCTTCGCCGAACTGCACGTGCACCGTGGGCTTGCCGCGGCGCAGGATGTCGTTGTCCATGCACGGCATGTCGTCGTGCACCAGCGAATAGGCGTGGATCAGTTCGACCGCGCAGGCCGCGCGCAGTGCCGCTTCGTGGTGGCCGCCGACCGCCTCGCAGGCAGCCAGCACCAGCAGCGGCCGCAGCCGCTTGCCGCCATCGAGCACGGCATAGCGCATCGCTTCGCCCAGCTGCGCGGGCGCCTTGTGCGGCACCCAGGCCGAGAGGGCCCGTTCCACCTGCGCGAGTCGTTCGGCCGACCAGCCCTTCAGATCAAATTTCACTCGCCGGCCCAGGGCTTGAGCACGCCGGCGTCGAGCACCTTGATCTGCTCTTCGACCGCTTGCAGCTTGTCGCGGCAGAACTTCAGCAATTCCGCTCCTCGTTCGTAGCCCGCCAGCAGTTGCTCCAGCGGGAGTTGGCCCGATTCGATCAGGCCGGTGAGCTGCTCCAGCTCTTCCATCGCCGCTTCGTAGCTGGCGGGTGTCTTGAAAGGCGCCTTGGACATTACTTTGCTTTGGGTCAACCCTGGATTTTAGGGCTTGAGGCCCAACGTGCTCTACCGGGGGTTAGAATCGCCCCCCCATCTGTCGCGCTTCCAAGCGCGGCCCTGCCCCTTGATAGGGGGAGTCTCTAGGTCAGGTGAAATGTCTGATTTAAGTCTTCAGTTACAGCAGGCCGCAAGCCAACTATCCGTTCAAAGCTATTTCGACCAGGCGCTGTTCCAGCGCGAGATGGAGACCATCTTCCAGCAAGGGCCCCGGTATCTGGGGCACGAACTGGCCGTGCCCGAAATCGGCGACTACCACGCGCTCCCGCACGAAGGCGAGGGCCGCGCGCTGCTGCGCACGCCGCAAGGCGTAGAACTGATCTCCAACGTCTGCCGGCACCGGCAGGCGGTGATGCTTCGTGGGCGCGGCTCGGTGCGGCACGACCCGGCGGCGGGCGGCAACATCGTGTGCCCGCTACACCGTTGGACCTACAGCGCCGGCGGCCCGGCCCGGGCGGGTGAACTGCTGGGCGCGCCGCATTTCACCGCCGACCCCTGCCTGAACCTGAAAAATTACCGGGTCCAGAACTGGAACGGCCTGATCTTCGAGGCCAACGGCTTCGACGTGCCGCGCCACCTGGCCAGGCTGGGCCCGAAGGCGGACCTCGATTTCTCCGGCTACGTGCTGGACCGGGTGCAGCTGCACGAGGTGGACTACAACTGGAAGACCTTCATCGAGGTCTACCTGGAGGACTACCACGTGGGCCCGTTCCACCCGGGGCTGGGCAACTTCGTCACCTGCGAAGACCTGCGCTGGGAGTTCGGCCCCGAGTATTCGGTGCAGACCGTGGGTGTGGCCGGCAAGCTGGGCAAGGCGGGCTCCGACGTCTACCGCAAGTGGCACGACGAGGTGCTGCGCTTCGGCAACGGCCGCCCGCCCAAGCACGGCGCCATCTGGCTCACGCTGTACCCGAACGTGATGGTGGAGTGGTACCCCAACGTGCTGGTGGTTTCCACGCTGCATCCGCGCGGGCCGCAGAAGACGCTGAACGTGGTGGAGTTCTTCTACCCGGAGGAAATCACCGCGTTCGAGCGCGAGTTCGTCGAAGCCCAGCAGGCCGCCTACATGGAGACCTGCGAGGAGGACGACGAGATCGCCCTGCGCATG
>JAQGMU010000646.1 GCA_028292195.1 Ramlibacter sp.
GGCATCGGCTACAAGGCCCAGCGCTGGGGCAACACCCTGATGCGCGGCCTGGCCCACCTGCAGGTGCAGCGGCCGCCGGAAACGCACTTCGCCGCGCCGGTGAAGGAGCAGGTGATCCACTTCATCAACAAGAAGCTGCCCGGCAACCTGCCGAAGAAGACGGCGCGGGCGCTGCTGGACATCGAGGACCGCAACTACGTCCCGATCATCCGCGACCCCAAGGCCACCACTGCGGAGAGCGAAGCGGTCTTCTACTTCCCGGGTTGCGGCTCCGAGCGCCTGTTCTCGCAGGTGGGCCTGGCCACCCAGGCCATGCTGTGGCACGCCGGCGTGCAGACCGTGCTGCCGCCCGGTTACCTGTGCTGCGGCTACCCGCAGCGCGGCTCCGGCCAGTTCGACAAGGCCGAGAAGATGATCACCGACAACCGGGTGCTGTTCCACCGCGTGGCCAACACGCTGAACTACCTGGACATCAAGACGGTGGTGGTCTCCTGCGGCACCTGCTACGACCAGCTGCAAGGCTACGAGTTCGACCAGATCTTCCCCGGCTGCCGCATCATCGACATCCACGAGTACCTGCTGGAAAAAGGCATCAAGCTGGAGGGGGCGGGGGGCTACCTGTACCACGACCCCTGCCACACGCCGATGAAGCTGCAGGACCCGATGAAGACCGTGAAGGCCCTGATGGGCGACCAGGTCCGCAAGTCGGAGCGCTGCTGCGGCGAGTCCGGCACGCTGGCCGTCACCCGCCCCGACATCTCCACCCAGGTCCGCTTCCGCAAGGAGGAGGAGCTGCGCAAGGACGAGGACGCGCTGCGCGCCTCGGGTGCCGTGGGCGCGAAGGAAAACATCAAGATCCTCACCAGCTGCCCGAGCTGCCTGCAAGGACTTTCGCGCTACAGCCACGACCTGCAGAACGGCCTGCTGGAAGCCGACTACATCGTGGTCGAAATGGCCAGCAAGATCCTCGGCGCGAACTGGATGCCCGAGTACGTCAAGGCAGCCAACAACGGCGGGATCGAACGCGTTCTGGTGTGAATCAGGCCGCCGCGCCGCACGTGGAAGGGCCTAAATCGCATCCGGTCGTGAAATCCGCACGATGCGGGTGCGCCGAGCCCCGTACGGCGGATGCGCGCCCGTGCCCCGACCGTGTATAACCCCGTGAGTGAGAAGATTTCCGGTTGCAACACCGGTTACCGGAGGTTTGCCATGCCCGCCGCAAAACATCGAATGAAGTGGCTTGCGCCCTTGCTTGCCGCGCCGCTGCTGCTGCTCGCGCAGTTCGCGCACGCCCAGTCCGCCGGTGAAGTGGAGTTCTCGCGCGGCGTCGGCTTCGCCCAGACGCCCGGCCAGGCACCCCGTACCCTGGGCAAGGGGCTGCCCCTGCAGCAGGGCGACCGCCTGACCACTTCCGAGGGCGGCTCGGCCATCATCAAGCTCGCCGACGGCACCCGGATGACGGTGCGCCCGAACTCCGAGCTGGTGCTGCAGCAGTACCAGTTCCAGGAAAACGCCCCCGACAACACCATGCTGATGCAGCTGGTGCGCGGTGGCTTCCGGGCCGTCACCGGCCTGATTTCCAAGAACGCGCCGAACGCGGCGCGGGTGCAGACCAACACCGCCACCATCGGCATCCGCGGCACCGACTTCGACGCCCGCCTTTGCACCGGCGAATGCGCAGCGGAATCCTCGCGCATCACCGAATCCGCCCGCCCCAATGCCGTCCAGGCCAGCGCCAAGCTGGTCAACGCCCAGGGCGAGATCTACGCGGTCGACGGCGCCGGCACCCGGCGCCGGCTGGTGGACGGCGGCAGCGTCTATCCCGGCGACGTGGTGGAAACCAATCGCGGCAGCCAGGGCGTACTGGCCTTCCGCGACGACACCCGCATCACGCTGGGCTCGCAGACCCGGTTCCGCGTCGACAACTTCGTCTACGACGACAAGAACGCCGTCGAAGGCCGCTTCCTGGCGTCCATCCTGCGCGGCTCGGTGCGGGCCCTGACCGGCCTGATCGCCAAGTCCAACCAGCGCAACGTCGGCTTCAGCACCGCCACCGCCACCATCGGCATCCGCGGCACCGGCTTCGACGCTGTCGTCAGTGAAACGGGTGACGGCCTGACGCTTTGGACCTGGCTGGGCGCCATCGAAGTCGGACAGCCGGGCCAGACCGCGCTGCAGGTGCTGCAGGCGGGCCAGGGCCTGTTCATCCCGACTTCGGGCCCCATCGTGCAGATCACCAACCAGCCGAACATCGGCACCCCGCGGCCCGACGAGGTCCCCGTGCCGCCCAAGCTGTTCTCCGAAGAAAGCGTGTCGGACGCCTCCGAAGGCCTGTTCGTGTTCGTCCGCGACGGCCACATCGAGATCGCCAGCGCCAAGGAAATCCTTCACCTGGGCAAGGGGGAGGCGGGCTTCGCCGGCCTGAACGGCGACACCGCCCGGCCGTTCGTGGTGCCCAAGTTCCTGGAGTTCGACACGATCCCGCTGCCCAACGCGAACCAGGCATCGCTGGCGCTCATGCTTCGCGGCGAAAACATCAAGGTCAACACCTGCAAGTAACCCGCATTGCGGGTGACAGATTGTTCACCCCGATGCGACAATGACCGCCTCACAAGAACGAGAGCGGCAAGAAACATGACCCGAGGCTTTGACAGGCTGCGTCTGCCGCGGCAGGCCCTGGCTGCGCTGTTGGCGCTGACTGCCGGCACGTCCGGCGCCCAGGCTCCGGCGCCCTCCGCGCCGGCTCGCTCCATGCCGCCGATGGCGACGCCGGCCGCGCCGGCCGTGTTCCCCATCCGCGGCTTCGCCATCGAAGGCGAAAACCCGCTCGGCGAGGCCGAGTCCAGCCGTGTGCTGGCGCCCTTCGTCCGCCCCGACGCCACCCTCGAAACCCTGCAGCAGGCCACCACGGCGCTGGAAACGGCCCTGCGCGCCGCCGGTTACGGCCTGCACCGCGTGGCGCTGCCGCCGCAGGAAGTCGGTTCCACCGTCAAGCTTTCCATCGTCAAGTTCACCGTCGGCAAGGTCGGCTTCGAAGGCCGCGAGATCTACGACGAGGAAAACGTCCGCCGCACCGTGCCGGAACTGCGCGAAGGCGCCAGCCCGAACTTCAAGCGCCTGGCCATCCAGACGGCCATCGCCAACGAGAACCCCAACAAGCAGGTGCAGGTCGGGTTGCGCGAGTCCGACGAGCCGGACAAGATCGACGCCACCATCACCGTGCGCGAGCAGCGTCCCTGGACCTTCGGCGTGCTGCTGTCCAACGGCGGTTCGAAGAACACGGGGGAGGACCGCATCACCGTATCGGGGGGCCACACCAACCTGTTCAACCGCGACCACCAGTTCATCGGCGCGTACACCACCTCGTTCGAGCGAACCGAGGACGTCAAGCAGCTGGGCCTGGCCTACAAGGTGCCGCTGTACGAGCTGGGGGGCGTCATCGGCGCCAGCTACACGCGCTCCGACGTGGTCGGCAACTTCGGCGCCTTCAACAGCACCGGCGCCGGCCACACCTTCGGCGTGAACTACACCTGGTACCTCGCGCCGCAGGGCGGCCGCCGCAGCTACGTCACCTTCGGGGTGGACGACAAGTTGTTCAACGCTTCCAGGATCAACGACACCGTGGTGCCGGGCGCGCTCGACCGCCGCAGCCGCCCGCTGTCGGTGGGCTACGCCGCCCGCACCGAAAGCGACACGGCGGTCTGGGGCTACGACGCCGGGCTGGCCTTCAACACCGGCTCCGGCGACCACAACGACCTCGCGTCCTACCAGAGCGAGGACCCGCGCATAGACACCATCCACTGGAAGGTGCTGCGCGCCAGCGCCAGCTACTCCGGCCAGCTGGCCAAGAGCTGGCTGTGGGCGGCGCGCGGCCAGGCCCAGTACAGCCCCGACGTGCTGATCTCGGGCGAGCAATTCGGGCTGGGCGGCCAGGCCTCGGTGCGCGGCACCGACGTCGAACGGCCGATCTCCGGCGACAAGGGCATCTCCGGGACCCTCGAATTGAGCACGCCGGAGCTGTGGCCCGGCCTGCGCCTGCTGGGTTTCGTCGACGCCGGCTACCTCTGGAACAACAAGCCGAACGGGACCAGCAAGCCTTCGTCCGACCGGCTGGCGAGCGTTGGCGTGGGCCTGCGCTACTTCAGGGGCAACTTCTCGGGGTCGCTCGACTACGGCCGGCTGGTGGCGGGCAGCAAGGTGCCGCTGGCTGTCAACTCCTCCTCGCCGCAGGACGGCGACGACCGTTTCTACCTGAACCTCGGCCTGCGGTTCTGAAGCACGGCCGCGGGTGCCGGGCGCAAGCCCTACACTCGCTGCATGGCCGGCCTTCGCACCGAAACCCCGCTTCCGCAATCCCTCACGCTGCACGGGCAGTCGCGCGTGCTCGAGGTCGGTTTTGCCGACGGTTCCCTGTTCCGCATCCCGTTCGAGCTGATGCGCGTGTATTCGCCGTCGGCCGAAGTCCAGGGCCATGGCCCGGGGCAGGAAATCCTGCAGACCGGCAAGCGCGAGGTCGACATCGAGCAGATGGAGCAGGTCGGCAATTACGGGGTCAAGCCGACCTTCAGCGACGGCCACGACACCGGCATCTTCACCTGGGACTACCTGTTCTTCCTGGGCAGCCAGCAGGACGACCTGTTGCGCGACTACCAGCGCCGGCTGGAAGCAGCAGGCGCGGACCGCGACGCGCCGATGGCGCCCAAGGGCGGCCAGGGCGGCGGCCACGCCTGCGGCGGCCACTGAGGACGCCGCGATGAGCAATACCCACTTCGGCTTCGAATCCGTCGACGAGCAGGACAAGGCGAAGCGCGTGCGCGGGGTCTTCGATTCGGTCGCGCCGCGCTACGACTTCATGAACGACCTGATGTCGCTGGGCCTGCACCGCGCCTGGAAGGCCTTCACGGTGCTGGCCGCCGACGTGCGGCCGGGCCACCGCGTGCTGGACCTCGCCGGCGGCACCGGCGACCTGGCCCAGGCATTCGCCCGCAAGGCCGGCGCCACCGGCATGGTGGTGCACACGGACATCAACGAAGCGATGCTGCGTGTCGGCCGCGACCGCCTGCTCGATGCCGGCGTCGTCCTGCCGACGCTGGTGTGCGATGCGGAGAAGCTGCCTTTCGCCGCCGAAAGCTTCGACCGCGTCAGCGTCGGCTTCGGCCTGCGCAACATGACCCACAAGGACTGGGCGCTGGCCGAAATGCACCGCGTGCTCAAGCCGGGCGGCAAATTGCTGGTGCTGGAGTTCTCCAAAGTCGCGAAGCCGTTGGAGAAAGCCTACGACTGGTACTCGTTTTCGGTGCTGCCGCGGTTGGGCCGGATGGTCGCGGGCGACGAAGCGAGCTACCGTTACCTGGCGGAGTCCATCCGGATGCATCCCGGCCAGGAGGAACTCAAGGCCATGATGAAGAAAGGTGGTTTCGGCCACGTGGACTATCACAATCTCACGGGTGGCGTGGCGGCGCTGCATGTTGCAATCAAGTGCTGAGCCCGCATCTGGGGAGCCAAGGAGACATAGCATGAAAGTCCTGACGATTCTGTTGGCTGCGGTCCTCGCCCTGGGCGTGCTCGATGCCGAGGCGGCCCGTCGCCTGGGCGGCGGCGGTTCGATGGGCCGCCAGTCGTCCACCGTGACGCAGCGCCAGGCTGCGCCGGCTTCCCCCAACAATGCGGCGCCGTCGAATAACGCGGCCCAGCAGCCCGCCGCCGCGCCCGGCGCCCAGGCGGGGCAGCCGCGCAGTCGATGGGGCGGCATGCTGGGCGGCCTGGCCGCCGGCCTCGGCCTGGCCTGGCTGGCGCACACGCTCGGCTTCGGTGCGGGCTTCGGCCAGTTCATGATGTTCGCGCTGCTGGCGCTGGTGCTCATGGGCGTGGTGGGCATGGTGATGCGCCGCCGCGCGGCGAACGCCGCGCAGGGCCAGGGCTATGCCTACCAGGGCGCCAGCGCCGATGCGCCGGTGTCGCCGCGCCAGTACAGCCCGGACAAGGTCGGCAACGACGCTTCCGCCCGGCCCTGGGAGCGCGCCGGCACCGCGTTCGAAGCCAACCGCTATGGCCAGCAGCAGTCCGGCGGCGGCGTGCGCATCGGCTCCGCTCTGGATGCATCGCCTGCCGGCCTGGAGGGCTCGCAGCAGTGGGGCGTGCCGGCCGGCTTCGACGTCGAGGGCTTCCTGGCGGCGGCCAAGCGCAACTTCGTGACGCTGCAGGACGCCTGGGACAAGGGCGACCTGAAGGCGCTGCGCGGCATGATGACCGACGAGATGATCCGCGAGATCAGCGGCCAGCTCGCCGAACGCGAAAAGCAGCCGGGCGCCGGCGCCGGCAAGACCGATGTGGTGATGCTGGAGGCGCAGCTGCTGGGCATCGAAGAGCATCCCACGGAGTACCTGGCCAGCGTGGAGTTCTCCGGGATGATCCGTGAAGACCCCTCGGCCGGGCCCAGCCCCTTCCGCGAGGTCTGGAACATGGTCAAGCCAAGGGACGGTTCCGCCGGCTGGCTGGTGGCGGGGGTGCAGGCGCTCCAGTAAGCCCAGGCGCCTGGGCATCAGGAATAATCGGGGGACTATGGCGACACAGTCCCCCGCTTCTTTTTTCGACCAGCTCTTTGACCGTGTGGGGCGCGCCCTGCAGCCGCCGCCCTGGCTGGTGGAGGAAATGCAGCGGCGGCTCGTGCTGCTGCTGAACCACGTGCTGCAGCAGGAACCCGAAGCCCAGGCGCGGCTGAAGCGGCAGACCGGCCGGCTGGTGGAGGCCCACTGGCGCGTCTTCAGCGTGCGGCTGCAGGCCACGCCGGCGGGGCTGCTGGAGCTGGGCTCGCCGGCCCAGCAGCCGGACCTGACGCTGACCCTCACCGACGAATCGCCCTGGTCGCTGGCCCAGGGCGCTCTGCGCGGCGAGAAGCCGGCCGTGCGCATCGCCGGCGACGTGCAGCTGGCCGCCGAAGTGCAGTGGCTGGTGGACCACGTGCGCTGGGACCTCGAGGAAGACCTGTCGCGGATCATCGGTGACGCGCCGGCCCACGCCATGGGCCAGGCCATGCGCCGCGTGGCCGAGGCGCTGCGCGGTTTCGCCGGCAGTTCGGGCACGCC
>JAQGMU010000011.1 GCA_028292195.1 Ramlibacter sp.
CGTTGCCGCCGCGGTTGCACATGCGCTGGGCCTGCCCGCCGCCCAGGCGCATGCGGCGCTGGCCATCGCCGCCAGCCAGTCGGCAGGCTTGCGCGCCAACTTCGGCAGCGACACCAAGCCGCTGCACGTCGGCTTTGCCGCCGCTGCCGGCTTGCGCGCCGTGCTGCTGGCCCGCGCCGGCGCCGATGCCAGCGACGACGTCTGGGGGCCCAGCGGTTTCTTCCTGGCCTACAACGGCGGCGAAGCACAGCCGCCGCTGGCCTGGAACGCCGAAACCGAGTGGGCGCTCGCGCGTCCCGGCTTCGAGCACAAGCGCTTTCCCAGCTGCTACATGACGCACCGGCTGATCGCCGGCGTGCTGAAGATCCGCGCCCGCCATCCGGAAGCGACGTGGTCGCGGCCGGTCGACATCGCGATCGAGGTCCCGCGCAACGGCACCTCGGCGCTCAAGCATCCGCAGGCCACCACCGGCCTGCAGGCCAAGTTCAGCGGCCACTACTGCGCGGCGGCGGCGTGGAACGACGGCAAGGTGGAGCTGGCGGCGTTCGCCGAGGCGGCGGTGCTGCGCCCGCAACTGCGCGCCCTGATGCAGCGCGTGACGCTGAGCGAGCGCGATGTCGCCGGCGAGCGCCTGGAATCGGCGCCGGTCCATGTGACGGTGCGCGGCGAAGGCTGGAGCGACCGCATCACCGTCGACTGGGCCCCGGGCTCGCCGGCGGACCCCATGACCCGCGCCGAACTGCTGCAAAAATGGCGCGACTGCGCCAGCCATGGCGGCCTGAACCAGGATGCCATCGCCATCCAGGCCCTGCTCGACGCGCCGCTGGACACGCCGGCCGCCGCCGTGCTGGCGCCCTTGCGCCTCACCCTGCTGGCGGGTGTGCCCACGTAGAACACGGAGACAAGAATGAACAAGACAATCGACCTGAGCGCACCGCGCCGCCGCACCCTGCTCCTGGGCGCGGCCGCCGCGCTCGCCCTGCCTGGCGCGCTGGCGCAAGACCGCTGGCCCTCCAAGCCGGTGAAGATGATCATTCCCTTCCCGCCCGGCCAGGCCACAGACATCTACGGCCGCGTGTTCGCCGAACGGCTGACGCGCACCTGGGGCCAAGCCGTGGTGGTGGAGAACCGCGCCGGCGCCAGCAGCATCATCGGCATGGAAGCCATCAAGGCCAGCGCGCCGGACGGCTATACGCTGGGCATGGTGTCCAGCGGCCCGCTGGCCATCAATCCTGCGGTGTTCTCCAAGCTGGCGTACGACCCGCGCAAGGACTTCACGCCGATCTCGCTGGCCTTCATCGCGCCGCTGGTGATCCTGGTGAACAACGAGCTGCCGGCGCGCAACGTCGCCGAACTGGTGGCGCTGCTGAAGGCGCAGCCAGGGCGACTGAGCTATGCGTCCGGCGGGCCGGGCACTTCGCAGCACCTGGCCGCGGAGTTGTTCAAGATCGCGACGAAGACGTTCGCCGTCCACATCCCGTACAAGGGCAGCGGCCCGGCGCTGACCGACCTGATCGGCGGCCAGGTGCAGTTCATGGTGGACAGCGTGTCGGCGGCGCTGGGCCACATCCAGGCCGGCCGCCTGCGCGCGCTGGCCGTCACCAGCCTGCGCCGCAATGCATCGCTGCCCAACGTGCCGACCGTGGCCGAAAGCGGCGTGCCGGGGCTGCAGAACTTCGAAGCGGTGGGCTGGGGCGGGATGGTCGCGCCGGCCGGCTTGCCGCCCGCCATCGCGCAGAAGGTGACGCAGGACTTCAGCGAAGTGCTGCGCGACGACGCCGTGGTTCAGCGCGTCAACGGCACCGGCTCGGTGATACGGGCGCTGCCGGGGGCGGAGTTCTCGAAGTTCATCGCCGACGAGATCACCAAGTGGACCAGCGCGGCGCGGGCGTCGAATACGCGGCTGGATTGATCGGTATCCTGTAGGGTGGGTTGCGCGCAGCGCACCCCACCATCACCGGTGGGGTCGCGTCCGCGAACCCACCCTACTTGGCCGAGGCGCGGGCCTTGGCGATTTCGCCGAACAGCTCCTTCATCGTCGCCTCGCCGATCAGGCCGGAATGCTTGGCGATGACGCTCTTCGCCTTTTCCGCCATCCGGATGCGCTCGGCCGGCTGCACGTCGTTGACCTGCATGCCTTCCTTCTTCAGTTGTTCAACCAGCCTGGCGTCCAGCTCGCGATTGGTGCGGCGCTGGAACAGCTTCGCTTCGTCGGCAGCGGTGAGGATCACCTTCTTCTCCGCGTCGTTGAATCGGTCCCAGGTCTTCTTGCTGATCAGGAACACCAGCGCGGTGTACGAGTGGCGCGTCAGGCTCAGGTACTTCTGCACCTCGTAGAACTTGGCCGTGGCGATCACCGGCAGCGGGTTTTCCTGCGCGTCCACGGTCCTGGTTTCGAGCGCGGTGAACAGCTCGTTGAAAGCCATCGGCACCGCGTTGGCGCCGAAGTTGTTGAAGATGTCGATCACCACGGTGTTCTGCACGGTGCGGA
This sequence comes from Ramlibacter sp., assembly GCA_028292195.1. Classification (GTDB taxonomy): domain Bacteria; phylum Pseudomonadota; class Gammaproteobacteria; order Burkholderiales; family Burkholderiaceae_C; genus Ramlibacter. Next base: position 2,492 of record JAQGMU010000011.1, read on the forward strand.
TCTTCAGGCCCTGGAAGTCCTCCCAGCGCAGCACCGGGTGCTTGCTGTTGGTCGTGTTGCGGAAGCCGTTCTCCCAATAGCCCAGGCTCACCAGGCCCTTCTCCGGCAGCTTGTCGGCGATCCGCTTGCCGAACGGGCCGTCCAGCACCTGGTCGGCTTCCTGCGCGGTGTTGAACAGGAACGGGAAGTCGAACACCCCGAACTCCTTGACCTGGCCGGCCAGGGTGCTGGTGGACGGCACCGTGAAGTCGAGGATGCCGCCCTGCAGCGCGGATTGCATCTGCACGTCGGAACCCAGCGCGCCGGCGCTGAACACGCGGATCTTGATCTTGCCGCCGCTCAGGCGGTCCGCGGCCTCGGCGAACTTCTTCGCGCCCTGGGACTGCGGGTGGTCGTCCGCCAGGTTGGTGCCTGCCTTCAGATCGTAGGACCGGATCTGCGCCTGGGCGGGCACGGCAACGGTGAGTGCGGCCGCCGACAGCGCGGCGGCGAACAGTTTGGAAAGGGCTTGTCTCATGGTGTTCTAGGTTGGATTGCAGGAAGAGCCCGGGGGCTCGGAAAGACGGCTCCGCAGCGCCGCCGGCGCTACAGGAACCATTTCATGGGCACGAGGACGAGCGAAGGAAACAGCGTCAGCGCCAGCAGCACGATCAGTTGCGCCAGCAGGAACGGCCAGATCCCCTTCATCACGTCGTCCATCGTGATTCGGGCCACGCCGCACACCACGTTCAGCACCGTGCCGACCGGCGGCGTGATCAGCCCGATCGCGTTGTTCATGATGAACAGCACACCGAAGTAGACCGGGTCGATGCCCGCCTGCCGGACCACGGGCATCAGCACCGGCGTGAGGATCAGCACGGTCGGAATGAAATCCATGGCCGTGCCGACGGCGACCACCAGGGCCATGATCGCCAGCATCAGCAGGATGGGCGAGCCGGTGAACGGCTGCAGCAGCCCCGCCACCTGGCCCGGCAGGTCCGCCACCGTGATCAGCCAGGCCGACACCAGCGCCGCGGCAACCAGGAACATGACCACCGCCGTCATCTTGGACGCGGCCAGGATGCAGCCATAGACCTGCGACACGCCGAGTTCGCGGTAGACGAACATGCCGACGAACAGGGAGTACATGGCCGCCACCGCCGCTGCTTCGGTCGGCGTGAACACGCCGAACTTCAGGCCGCCGATGATGATCACCGGCAGCACCAGGGCCCAGGCCCCGTCCAGCAGCGCCCGGCCCACCTCGCGCAGCGACTTCCGTTCGGCAACCGCGACCTGGTCCTTGCGCGCGACGATCCACCACGCAATCACCAGGCTCAGCCCCATCAGCGCGCCGGGCACGATGCCGGCCATGAACAGCTTGGTGATCGACACGCCGCCGACCACGCCGAACACGATGAACCCGATGCTCGGCGGGATGACCGGGGCGAGGATGCCGCCGGCGGCGATCAGGCCGGCCGACCGGTTCACGTCGTAGCCCGCGCTGCGCATCAGGGGCATCAGCAGTGCGGCCAGCGCCGCGGTGTCGGCGACGGCCGACCCCGACAGGCTGGCCATGAGGATCGCGGCCACGATGGCCACGTAGCCGAGGCCACCGCGGATATGCCCGACCAGCACCATGCACAGGTTGATGATCCGCCGCGACAGGCCGCCGGCGCCCATGAACTCGCCGGCCAGCATGAAGAAAGGCACGGCCAGCAGCACGAAGCTGTCGGCGCCGTTGACCAGGTTCTGGGCAACGATCTGCGTGTCGAAGATGCCCATCTGGAACATCAGCGCGATGCCCGAGAGGATCAGGGCGAAGGCGATGGGAACACCGAGCAGCATGGCGCCCATGAGCGACCCGAGGAAGACGGCGATGGTCATGGCTGCACCGCCTGGGCCGCCGCGGCCGTGGGGACCCGTTCCTCGGATTCCGCCACCAGCACCAGCTCGCTGTCCGCCAGCCGGCCCGAGAGCAGCCGCACGAAGCTGGCGAGGATGAGGACGGCGATGCCGAAGCTCGCCACCAGCCCTGCCGCATACATCCATGCCACGGGCAAGCCCGTGACCGGCGACGCGTTGTCCAGGTTGATCAGGGTCTGCGTCCAGCTGCCGGCGAACAGCACGCCGCAGCTGGCCAGCATCAGCAGGTTGCTGGCGACCAGGCAGGCGCGCTTGCCCCAGGCCGGCAGGTGCCTGACCAGCGTGTCCACCCCCAGGTGCGCGTGTTCCTTCATCGCCACGATCGCGCCCAGGAACACCAGCCAGACGAACAGGTAGCGCGACAGCTCCTCGGATGCGGTGATGCCGGAATTGAAGCCATAGCGCAGCACCACGTTGCCGAAGACCAGGACCAGCATGAGCGACATGCAAAGGACGACGATGCCTTCCAGGGCGTGGTCGGCCACTTTCTTGAGAATGTTCATCGGCGGTCCACGCTCACATCACCGGCCGGCCGCCGTCCACCATCAGCGTGCTCGCCGTGATGTACGAAGCTTCATCGGAGGCCAGCCAGAGGATGGGATAGGCGATCTCGCGCGGGTCGCACCAGCGCTGCTGCAGGCAGTCGGGCAGCTTGGCGTCCAGCAGTTCCTCCTGCGTCTGCCCCAGCCGCTTGAGGTGGAAGGGCGTCAGCGTAGCCCCCGGGCAGACCGCGTTGGCGCGCACGCCGTGTCCGGCCTCCTCGAAGGCCAGGGTCCGCGTCAGGGCCAGGATGGCGGCCTTGGTGGCGTCGTACTGGCCCATGCCCACCCGTCCGGTCACGCCGTAGGTGGAGGAGATGTTGACGATGCTGCCCTTGCCGGACTTGCGCAGCTGCGGCAGCGCCGCCTTGGCCATGTGCGCAT
>JAQGMU010000031.1 GCA_028292195.1 Ramlibacter sp.
CGCACCACTTTCTGCAGCACTAGCGGCGCCCTCCCAGGTTGCGCTTGAGCGCATCGAAGCCGCCCTGGAACACGCCGGTGCCGATCTGCTCCGAGAGTTCGCGCTCGCGCTTCTCGTCGCAGTCGAACTCGGCGCTCCACTCGGCAAAGGTCCGGCCGCCGTCGGTCACCGGCGTGAGCTTGAGGGTGGCGGTGTAGTTCTCGACCCCCATCGGGCTTTCCAGGATCGAATAGGTGCAGCTGTAGTCGTAGTCGGACAGGGCCAGCAGGCGCTCGCGGATCATCCCGCCGTCGCGGGTGTGGAAATGGCGCACGCAGCCCACCTTGTCGGCCGGCTCGCCGTTCTCGATGCGGCTGTCGGCGATGCCGGGGTGCCACTGGGGCAGGGCGTTGAAATCGCGGATGCGCGACCAGACGGTGTCGGCCGAAGCCTCGATCACCGTGGAGACATAGACGCGGACCATGGGCTACTTTTCCGGGGTGGGCGCCGGCTTGCCCGGCGGCAAGGCGGCGGTGGTGCTCGAGAGGCCGCCGACCAGGCGGTGGATGTCCGAGCCGTCCAGCCCGATCTCGCGCAGCAGGCTGTCCACCAGCGGCGCCTGGGCGCGGAAACGCAGCGCCGAGTTGACGACGCCGTCGGCGAAGCCGCCGCCGCCATGGCCGTCCCCGGACCCATTCGATCCGCCGCCCAGGCCGTCGACGTGCAGGATCTTGATGCCTTCGATGCGCTCCATCGGCCGCACCGACTCGCGGACGATCGCTTCGGCCTTCTCCACCAGCTTCATGCGCAGCGCCGAGGCGCGGGCCTCGGGCGACAGCACGTTGTGCGCCTCGTTCATCATCCGCAAGGCCTCGGCCTCGATCTCGGCCCGAATCCGCATTGCCATGGCCCTGATCTTGTCGGCGTCGGCATCGGCTTCGGCCTGCGCCCGCACGGCAGCGCCCCGGTCGGCGCTGGCGGCCTTCTCGGCCTGGGCCGCGCTGGTCAATTGCAAGGCGTCGCGCTCGGCGCTCTGGGCGGCGCCGATCAGCTCGATCGCCTTGCGCCGCTGCGCCATTTCCACTTCGCGCGCGGTGAACACTTTCTCTTCGGCCGAGACCGCATCGGCCCGGGCGATGTCGGCGGCGGCCTGCGCTTCGCTCTGCGTCTTGCTCTCGCGCGCCACCGCGATGGCGCGCTGCTGCTCGGCGAGTTCCAGCGCCTGGCGCCGCTCGATCTCCGCCCCTTGCAGCGTCCGCTCCTTGCCGATGCGCTCCTGCTCCAGCGACTGCTCCGAGCGGATGCGCGCCGCCTCGATCGCCTGCCGGGCGGCGATCTGGGCACTTTCGCCGTCCTGTTCGCGCTGGGCCCGTTCGGTGATCAGCTCCGAGCGCTGGCGCGCGCGGGCGATCTCGACCTCGCGCTGCTGCGCCAGCCGCGCGTATTCGCTTTCGCGGTCGATCTCCAGCGAGAATTTCTCCGCTTCCAGGTTCTTGTTGCGGATGGCGATCAGCGTGTCCTGCTCGACGTCGTTGCGCTGCTTCTTGCGATGCTCGATCTGCTCGGTGAGGCGGGTCAGGCCTTCGGCGTCGAAGGCATTGCTGGGGTTGAAGAACTCCATCGCCGTCTGGTCCAACTGGGTGAGGGATGCGGCCTCGAGCTCCAGGCCGTTCTTGGTCAGGTCTTCGGCCACCGCCTCGCGCACGCGGCGCACGTAGCTGCCGCGCTTTTCATGCAGTTCCTCCATCGTCATCTCGGCGGCTGCCGTGCGCAACGCATCGACGAACTTGCCTTCGACCAGTTCCTTCAGCTCCTCGGGCGCCAGGGTGCGCTGGCCGAGCGTCTGCGCGGCGGCTGCCACCGCTTCGGGATTCGCCGCCACCCGCACGTAGAACTCCGCGATCACGTCCACTCGCATCCGGTCCTTGGTGATCAGGGCCTTGTCCCGGCCGCGCGCCACCTCCAGCCGCAAGGTGTTCATGTTGACGGGGATCACGTCGTGCACGATCGGCAGCACGAAGGCCCCGCCATCGAGCACGACCTTCTGCCCGCCGAGGCCGGTGCGCACGAAAGCGCGTTCCTTGCTGCTGCGCAGGTAGAGCCAGTGCATCAGCCAGACCAGGATGGCCGCGACGATGACGACGACCACCAGTGCGAGGATGAAGCTGCCGAATTGGGCGCCGGTCATGGTGCTATCTCCTTGAGTCCGTTTTTCAAGCTGCGTTTCATCGCGTGAGCTGCATGAAGCGGCGGGTCGTCTCCGTCAATGCGCGCTCCGTCGGCAGGCGTTCCATCGAGCTGGCGCCGTAGAACCCGTCGCAATCCCTGCATTGCGAGAGGATCCAGCTGGCGTCTTCGGGCGTGGCGATCGGGCCGCCATGGCACAGCACCAGCACGTCGGGGTTGACGGCGCGCGCCGCGGCCGACCAGGCATTGATGGGGTCGACGCAATCGGCGAGCTGGAGCGCTGTGGTGGCGCCGATCGCGCCACCGGTGGTCAGGCCCATGTGACACACCACGATGTCGGCGCCGGCCGTCGCCATGTCGCGGGCGTTGGCTTCGCTGAAGACATAGGGCGTGGTCAGCAGGTCCAGCGCCCGGGCCCGGGCGATGAACTCGACCTCCAGGCCGTAGCCCATCCCGGTTTCCTCGAGATTGGCGCGGAAGGTGCCGTCGATGATGCCCACGGTGGGGAAGTTCTGGACGCCGGAAAACCCCAGCGCGATCAGCCGCGCCAGGAATTCATCGGGGATCATGAAGGGGTCGGTGCCGTTGACGCCGGCCAGCACGGGCGTGTGCCTGACCACCGGCAACACCTCGTGCGCCATCTCGCAGACGATCTCGTTGGCGTTGCCATAGGCCAGCAGGCCGGCCAGCGAGCCGCGCCCGGCCATGCGGTAGCGCCCCGAGTTGTAGATCACGATCAGGTCTATGCCGCCGGCTTCCTCGCACTTGGCGGACAGGCCGGTGCCGGCGCCGCCACCGACGATGGGTTGGCCGGCGGCGACCTTGCGGCGCAGGTTCTCGAGGATGGTTCGTCTGGCGATGCGAGGCATGGTGTTTCTCGTCCTGGGTTCGTTCGTCAGGCGGCCCGCGCGGCCGGCAGGGCCACGGCGGCGCGCCAGGCGGCGACCAATGCGTCGGCGAAGCCTTCGTCGTTTACATGCAGCGGCAGGCGCTGCAGCTTGCGGCGCGCCCCGGTGCGGAAGTTCTTTTCGATCGCCAGGAACAGGGCGCGGTCGGCTGCAGGGTCGTGGAAGGGCTGGCCGGGCCGGTCAAGGGCGGAGACGCCGCCTTCGGGCAGCAGGAAATGCACGGACCCGTTCATCGCATTGAGCTTGGCCGCGATGAACTCGCCTATCCTCGTGCATTCGTCGGCGGTGGTGCGCATCAGCGTCACGTTCGGGTTGTGCCGGTACAGGTTGCGGCCGCGGAAGCGCTCCGGCACGGTGTTCCAGGCGCCGAAGTTCACCATGTCCAGTGCGCCGCACGAGCCCACATAGGGCAGGCCGGCGCGGGCGAAGACGTCCATGCGGGTCGCGCCGGCGGACAGCACGCCGCCGACCACCTCGTCCGCGACCTCGGTCGTCGTCACGTCGATCACGCCCGTGAGCAGGTGCGACTCGGCAAGTTTTTCCATGGACTGGCCACCGACCCCGGTGGCGTGGAACACCAGGCAGTCGTAGTCGTCGGCCAGGGCGCGCGTCACGGCCTGCACGCACGGAGTGGTCACGCCGAACATGGTCAGGCCCAGCGCGGGCTTGCCGGCTGCGTCCTGCGGCGGCGGGTGGGCAATCATCCCGGCCAGGGCGTGGGCGGCGTTCGCCAGCACCTTGGCGCTGATGCGGTTGATGCCGGCCACGTCGGTCACCGAGTACATCATGCAGATGTCGCTGGGCCCGACGTAGGGCCGGGTATCGCCCGAGGCCATGGTCGACACCATCACCTTGGGGATGCCGATCGGCAGGGCGCGCATCGCGGCGGTCACCAGCGCGGTGCCGCCGGAGCCGCCGGCGCCCAGCAGGCCGCCCAGGTCGCGCCGCGTGCGGACGTAATGTTCGAAGGCCAGCGCCATGCCCGTCACGGCGCTGCCGCGGTCGCCAGTGAACACCGCTTGCTCGCCTTGCGGATGATGCCGCGCCACTTCCCTCGGATGCACGCTGGCGGGGGAAGGCTTGCCGGAGGTCGAGAGGTCGACGGTGACCACGCGCAGGCCGAGCTTTTCCAGGCACTGGCGCAGGTAGAACAGGTCGCGGCCCTTGGTGTCGAAGGTGCCGGCGACATAGGCGGCGCGGTCGCTGCTCGAGGCGATCTGGAAGTCGAACACCTGGGCCGAGGGCAGGGCCGGTGCCGCAGTGGCGTGACGCTGCACCGGCGCCGGGGGCTCGCTGGCAGCTGCTGCTGGCGCACCACCGGGTGCCGTGTCCCAGCGGTTGAATGCGGGGGAGACGCGCGGGCCGTAATCCTGCAGCGGTGCGCCGCCGTCGGAATGGGCACGACGCACCGTCAGTACCTGCACCGTGCCGTCGGAGGCGGCAGGTGCGGCCATGGTCTCCGTGCTCGCCGCTTCCTCCTGCCCGCTCGCGCGCATGCCGAGCAGCCTTTCCTGCAGCGCGATGTCGGCCCCGAGCTCCTGCGCCGGCATCTCGTGCGCCAGGCGGCCGTTCACCATCACCCCGATGCGGTCGGCGACGTCGATGGCCACCCCGAGGTTCTGTTCGATCAGCAGCACCGAGACTTCCTGGTCGCCGCCCAGGGCACGCAGCGCCTGCGCCACCTGCTCCACGATGACGGGCGCCAGGCCCTCGGTCGGTTCGTCCATCACCAGCAGGCGTGGTTCCAGCAACAGGGCGCGGCCGATGGCCAGCATCTGCTGCTCGCCACCCGACAATTGCGCGCCGCCGTTGGTCCTGCGCTCGGCGAGCCGCGGGAACATGGTGTAGACCCGTTCGACTTCGCGCCGGTGCCTGGCCACCAGCCGCAAAGTCTCGTCGACGGTCAGCGAAGGCCAGATGCGCCGGCCCTGCGGCACATAGGCGATGCCGCGCCGGGTGATCTGGTGCGGAGCCAGGCCGAGGATTTCCTCGCCCGCGAACCTGACGCTGCCTCTCGCCTTGACCAGGCCCGTGATCGCATTGCACAGCGTGGTCTTGCCCATGCCATTGCGCCCGACGATGCCCAGCACGCCCTTGTCCAGGGTGAAGCTCACGCCCTGCAAGGCGTGGGCGCGGCCGTAGTACACGTCCAGGCCGGCCACTTCCAGCAGCGGGCCCGGGCCTTTGCGGGACTTGCCGTAGTCGCGGGAGAACCAGGCCATCAGTGCTTGCCCCCCATGTAGATCGCCTGCACCTGGGCGTCGTTTTCGATTTCGCTGGGCGTGCCGTGCCTGAGCACACGCCCGTTGTGCATGACCGTCACGCGGTCGACCACCCGCAGCGCGATGTCGAGGTCGTGCTCGATCAGCACGAAACTCATGTGCGCCGGCAGCGAGGTCAGGAGCTGCACCAGCTCGCGCCGTTCGGCGGGCGACAGGCCGGCCGCGGGCTCGTCGAACAGGATCAGGCGCGGGGCACCGGCCAGCGCCATGCCGATCTCCAGCTGCCGCTGCTGGCCATGGGCCAGGCTGGACACCGGCTCATCGGCGATATGGGAGAGGCGCACCCGCTCCAGCAGGTCCTGCGTGGCCAGCGTCGAGGCGTGGCGCGCCCGCGCCGGAAAGAACGAGAAGCGGCCGCTGGCAACGCCGCGCACCGCGAGGAACAGGTTGTCGCGCACCGACAGGTCGCGAAACAGCAGCGAAGACTGGTAGGTGCGCCGCAATCCCTTGCGGATGCGTTCGTGCGGCGGCAGCGCCGTGATGTCTTCGCCGAAGAAATGGATGCTCCCGGCGCTGGGCGGAAAGTCGCCCGTGATCGCGTTGAAGAGCGTGGTCTTGCCGGCGCCGTTGGAGCCGAGGATCGCGTACTTCTCGCCCGCGGCCACCGTCAGCGAAACATCGTCGACGGCGCGCACGGCGCCGAAGGCCCGCGTCACCCCGCTCAGGATCAGCGCGTCGCCCGAGAGCAGCGCGGCGGTGCCCGCCGTCGGGGCAGGCGCCGCCGCGCCCGCGCGCGGCCTGAGGGTGGTGATCGAAGCCATCGGCCCGTCCTTTGCCAGCGGCCTACTTGCGGCAGTCCGGCACGTCGCGCGAACCCAGGCCCATCTTCATGAACTGCTCCTTGGGCAGGCCCAGGGTCTGCGTGATGTTGGGCACCTGCTTGACGACCTTGTTGTAGAACGAGCCGTCCGCCGCCTTCGCCACTTCGGTGATGTAGGTGGTGCCGACGCCGTTGCGGTTCTCGTCGATCTTCACGTCGCCGGCCGGGCCCTTGAAGTTGGTCTTCTGCAGCGCATCGCGGTACGCCTTCTGGCCGTTCGACAGGTCGCCCTTCACGGCATCCAGCGCGTCCAGCGTGGCCTTGGCGTTGATGTAGTACAGGTAGGCGAACAGCGACGGGCTCGGGAAGCCGTCCTTGAAGGCGGCCTTGTAGTCGGCCACGAACTTCTTCCATTCCGGCGTGTCGATGGAGTCGGCCATCGGGCCGGCGGAGGCCGTGCCCAGCAGCGACTCGCGGCGCTTGCCCTTGAAGTTCAGCACGGTCTGGTCCACCGTGATCGAGCCGCCGATCATCGGCTTGTTGCCGCCGGCCTGCTCGTACTGGGTGAGGAAGTTCACCGCGTCCGAGCCGCCCAGCACCACCACCAGCGCGTCGACGTCCTTCGGGATCTTGGCGATCACCGAGGCATAGTCCTT